>JAIXOS010000226.1 GCA_027486695.1 Chitinophagaceae bacterium
ACAACTAGCATTCTACTATCTTCTCTCTTTTTGGCAGGATGTTGCGCAATTAAATTAAGCGGAAGATCAAATTTAAATTGGGACAATTTCATGTGTCTACTCGGGGTTTTTGTAATAGCCACATTCAGTTCACTGCCGCCTTACGGGGCAGCTCGCTTCATGTTACGGCATGAAATAAATAAAAGTGTGCGAAGTTACATTTTTTATAGCGTTTTTAGAAGTATTATTAACATGCAAGAATAATTTTGCATCTACTCCTCAGGATTATACGCACTTTAATATTTTGTTCTTCTCTGTATGCCTTGTAGCTTTGGTACTTAAACTTGTATTCCCTTGAATTTGTCTTTTGCAATAGCTAAGCGCATAGCATTTAACCAACAGCCCTCATTTTCACGATTTATCATACGGCTTAGTATTGCAGCCACCGCACTTAGTGTTGCTGCCATGATTGTTACAATGGCATTTGTAAACGGTTTTCAACAAACGGTTAGCAACAAAATATTTAGCTTTTGGGGACATATTAGAGTACAACATTTACAACTTGATAAATCGTTGATTGCAGAAGAAACGCCTATTTTAAAAAACGATACGGTTTTCCAAATGCTCCAACATAATCCGGGCATAAAACACGTGCAAAGTTTTGCCACAAAGAGCGCCGTTATTGAAAAAAACGGAAACATTGAGGGTATTTTATTTAAAGGTGTAGATCAACTATTCGACAAACAACAACTTACTCCTTTTTTGCAACAAGGTTCCTTTATTGCGTTTCAAGATAGCGGCTACAGTAAGCAAATTATTGTATCGGAACCGATGTCCAAAAGTTTAAAAATAAACGTTGGGGATACCGTGAACATCTACTTTATTGAAAGCAATACGGGCGCACCATCTGCTAAAAGAAAGCTCCTTGTGAAAGGTATTTACAAAACAGGCATCGAAGAATATGATAAACTTTTTGCTATTGGCGATATACAGCTGATTCAACGACTCAATAATTGGTCGCCGCAACAAATTGGCGGATACGAAATATTTATTCACCAAACAGCACAATTAGATAGCATCAACAGCCAACTTTACCAACAACTTCCCACCGAATGGGCTAGCAGAACCATGAAAGAAATCATGCCCAACATTTTCGATTGGCTAAACATTCAAAACGTAAATAAAAACATCATATTTATTGTAATGGCCTTTGTGGCTATTATCAACCTAATCACCTGTCTGCTAATTTTGGTTTTAGAGCGTACCAAAATGATTGGTATTTTAAAATCGTTTGGAGCAACCAACCATTCCATTCAACAAATATTTATTTACTACGCTACTTTTATAGCTGTAACAGGCATCTTTATAGGCTGCGCAATTGGCTTAGGATTTTATTTTTTGCAACTGAGTACCCATTTTATTACACTCGACGAGGCAAGCTATTACATACCTTTTGCACCTGTTAGTATTACCCTATGGCAAGTAGTAACTATTTGTATTGCAACAGGCTTGGTATGTATTCTCTCCCTCATTTTACCTACTTTATTCATCAGAAAAATTTCTATTGTAGCATCAATTGCATTTAAATAAGGTTATTGTAAATTGTAAAATTTTATAGTTCTATCAAGCTTAGTATCTTTACCGCATGGGACAATATCACATTGGAGATGCCATTAAAAGTATGGTTAATACAAGTAGACTGAAAAGCGGCATCCGTTCTGTACAAATTACTACCGTTTGGGAAGAATTGATGGGCAAAACCATAGCCAAGTATACCGAGCACATACAAATTGTAAACCAAACTTTATTTATTACCACAAGTGTTGGTCCCTTGAAAAATGAATTGATGTATCAAAAAGCGCAAATCATTGATCGGATAAACGAAGTATTGGGCGAAAACATGATTAAGGATGTTGTTATAAAATAAATCCGAAATACATTTTTCCAATCAGGTTTTCATGAAACAATTAACCTAATAATTTTAGATACCAATAGCGAATATTCCACCAAATATGACAGAATTAAGTAAGAACTACGAACCGCAATTAGTTGAAAACAAATGGTACCAGCATTGGCTGGATAACGGATATTTTAATAGTACTCCCGACAACAGAGAACCCTACACCGTTGTAATACCTCCGCCCAATGTTACAGGAGTATTACACATGGGACACTGCTTGAACAATACCATACAAGATATATTGGTTCGTCGTGCTCGTATGCAAGGCAAAAATGCTTGTTGGGTACCCGGAACCGACCATGCTTCCATAGCCACCGAAGCCAAAGTAGTGGGCATGTTAAGAGAAAGAGGCATTGCCAAGTCTAGTTTATCAAGAGAGGCTTTTTTAGAATATGCTTGGGAATGGAAAAATAAATATGGCGGCATCATTTTGCAACAATTAAAAAAAATAGGATGCAGTTTAGATTGGAATAGAACCTCCTTTACAATGGATGATGCATATTACCAATCTGTAATTAAAGTATTTGTACAGCTTCACGAAAAGGGATGGATTTACCGAGGTAAGCGAATGATTAATTGGGATGTTAAAGCCCTGACTGCCTTGAGCGATGAAGAGGTAATCAGAAAAGAAACGCAACAAAAACTCTATCATATCAACTATGCAATTGATGGCACCTCCAACACCGTTACTATTGCAACGGTTCGTCCGGAAACCATCATGGGCGACTCCGCTATATGTGTACACCCCAATGATGAACGCTTCAAACATTTACATGGAAAATTTGCCATTGTACCCCTAATCAATCGTAGAATACCCATCATCACAGATGAATATGTAACCATGGATTTTGGAACCGGCGCCTTAAAAGTAACCCCGGCTCACGACATGAACGACTATCAACTTGGTCAAAAACACCAACTTGAGGTAATTGACATCTTGAATGATAATGGCACCCTTAGTGAAGCTGCAGGTTTATTTGTTGGAAAAGATAGATTTGAAGCACGAAAATTGATTGTTGACGAACTTACCAACCACGGTTTTATTACTAAAATAGAAGATTACACCAGCGAAGTTGGCTATAGTGAACGTACAGATACAGTGGTGGAACCTCGTTTAAGTTTGCAATGGTGGGTTAGTATGAAAAACATTGCGGCACCCGCTTTAACGGCCGTTATGGACGAAGAAATTGATTTTTATCCTGCTAAATTCAAAAATACGTACCGCCATTGGATGGAAAACATCAAAGATTGGTGTATCAGTCGTCAACTTTGGTGGGGGCATCGCATTCCCGCATGGTACGATACCGATGGGAAAGTATACGTAGCCGAAAGCTTAGAAGCTGTACACCAACAATACCCAGAAACCCGTAATCAAAAATTGAGGCAAGATGAAGACTGCTTAGATACTTGGTTTTCGTCATGGCTATGGCCTTTTGAAGTCTTCAAAGGCTTTTCCGACCCAAACAACAAAGAAATAAAGTACTACTACCCTACCAACACCCTAGTAACTGCACCGGAAATTATTTTCTTTTGGGTAGCAAGAATGGCAATGGCGGGATTTGAATTCATGGAGCAAAAGCCTTTCCAAACGGTATATTTTACAGGCATTGTACGCGATAAGCTAGGCCGAAAAATGAGTAAAAGCCTTGGCAATAGCCCAGACCTACTCAACTTAATTGATGTATATGGTGCCGATGCGGTACGCTTTGGCATCATGATTGCTTCACCTGCCGGTAACGATATTTTATTTGATGAATC
>JAIXOS010000325.1 GCA_027486695.1 Chitinophagaceae bacterium
ATTACCGAAAAAGCAGTGGAGTACCATATAACGCAGTCTATTAAACACTTGAAGAAGTTTTTACTGCATTACCTGCCAAGTATAGTGATGTATATTTTGCAATTTTTTCCTTGGAGTTAAATAGGTAGGATGTTTTTTGAGTAGGGAGTTTGCATGCCGCCATTTTACGGTGAGATAGGTTGAAAAAAGCGGATTCGTAATTAGGGTTGGAAACCATTGCAATGCACTTGCAGCATTTTTGTATTTGAAATAGATTTTTTCTCGAACGTTATTGTACCTTCTTGCGTTACAGCCTGCCGCTTCTTGATAGCAACATTTGGTAAAGCAATTGCATAATTTACAACCATCTAGAATGCTTATAATAATATCGTACAGTACCAATGTTGATGGTTGCGTTACTTGATGCTGAAACAGGGATATTAAAGTGGTATTAGGGAATGCTATTGGCAAATGCGTGATTGTCCATTCTATGATATCATAACTGCGCTGTAATTTTTTTTTATTTTCCTTTAGGGGAATTTGTATGTTATTCGTCAATCTAATAAATGCCTACTTGCATGTTACAAAATGACTTTGATAAGTTACTCGAAAAATATTTAAAAGGAGACTGTTCTCCCGAGGAAGAACTTATTATTTTAAAATGGGAGTCTGCTTTACTTGAAACAAGCAAAGTAGCACTGTCTGAAAACGAAAAAGCAAGAATTGAAGCAAAAATATGGAGTACAATTTCTGTTAATCTATTTGAAAAGCAATCTCCTCTTGGTAAAGTAGTTTCCATACAAAGAAGAAATACTTTCTACAAGCTGTTTGCTGCTGCATGTGTGGTGTTTTTCTTGTTAGGAGGGGGGGCTTTACTTTACTATAATGCATTCAGCCATCCCACAGCTACAGTAGCTTTTGATGTTAAGGATTTGCCAGATGGTTATCGCCGGTTTGATAATAGGACCGCTGAATCATTAAATGTCAACCTCAGCGACGGTTCTTCGGTACAACTAAAAGCAAAAAGTACTTTATTTTATCCAACTGCTTTCTCCGGAAAAACGAGAAACGTTTATTTGAATGGCAGTGCCTTTTTTAAAGTGGCACACGATACCGAGCATCATTTTATTGTTCATTGTAAAAATGTAGAAACAGAAGTATTGGGTACAAGTTTTGATGTAACAAGCGATGCCAATAGCAATAACATAGAAGTGGCAGTTAAAACAGGTAAGGTTTCTGTACACGAAAATGTTTCAAAGCTGTTTTCTTTCATCAAAAAACCAAAGCCGCAGGTATTAACAGCCAATCAACGAACAATTTATAACCTCACAAACAGCCAGTTTGTTACCACGTTGGTAAAAGAACCTAAGCCGCTTGCAGACTTATACAACAAACCGGATACTACTAAATTCAATTATCAGGAGGCCACTTTGGCAAAAGTGTTTGCAGAATTGCAAACTGCTTACGGAATTACCATACAACTAGAAAAGGAAAGCATTAAAAATTGCCATTTTACGGGCAACATCACCAAGCAAAACTTGTACAGAAAACTGGATATTATTTGCCAATCAACAAAATCCTTGTATGAATTGAAAGGCACCACCATTTTAATAAAAGGAAACGGATGTAATTAAATACAGCGTATATATTAACACATACTTATAAAAAAGCAGATAATGCTGGCGGGCATTATCTGCGGTAATCAGGCTGATCGGCCTACAATTAACTTGATAACGGTTATTAACAAATTAACTTGGTAAAATTATGCCAAAAAAACGATTTATTGCCCTTAGTTTTTTCCTAATGAAAATTTCTGTAATTCAGTTACTCTTAGTTATCTGTTTTATTGTACCCTCATTTGCAAATGATGTGTATTCCCAATCGCTATTGGAGAAAATGGTGAGTATTTCTGTTGAAGACGCAGAATTAAAGAAAGTCATTACGGAAATTGAGAAAAAAACCGGCGCCAAATTTAGTTATAGCAGTGATATAATTAATGTGACTAAAAAAATCAGTTTTTCAGCAAAAAACATGAAACTAGCTGATTTATTAAATGCGCATTTTAAGCCACTCAAAATATATTATTCAGTTCTTGATGAAGATATCATTCTGCTTTTCTCCAAAAATGCTACGGCACAAATAACACCCAACCTCTCTATTGATGGCTTAATTACCAATTATACCAATCTGTCGAGCGAAATAATGAGTATACCTGTTACGGGTAAAGTGAAAGACGAAAATGGGGCTCCATTAGAGGGGGCAGTAGTACAGGAAAGAGGCACCAATAACAAAACAGTAACCAATAAAAAGGGTGAATTTACACTGCGTGTAAAAGATGATAAAGCCGTATTGGAAGTATCTTTTGTAGGTTATGCATTTAAGCAAATTTTTGTTAATGGGGAGCGTAATTTGTATATCACCTTGTCTTCAACTGCTAAAACACTAGAAGATGTGGTTGTGGTGGATATCGGCTATCAAAAAGTACGTAAGTCTGATGTTACCGGTGCGGTATCAAAAATGAGTACGGAAGAGTCGGCCAATTTGCCGGTTGCTTCGATAGATCAGTTTATGCAAGGTCGGGTATCGGGTGTGCAAATCACGCAAAATAGTGGTGCCCCCGGCTCGGGAATGTCCTTTTTAATAAGAGGTGCTACGTCTATTTCAGGGTCTAATCAACCATTGTTTATTATTGATGGCTATCCGGTTGAAACGGGCCAAACCTCTATGAGTCCTACTGCCGGGGCTGATTTCTTTTCTGTTTCGGTGCCGCCTACCAATCCACTTGCGGCCATCAATCCGAACGATATTGAGTCGATAGAAGTACTAAAAGACGCATCTTCAACAGCTATTTATGGATCAAGGGGAGCAAATGGCGTGGTCATCATTACTACCAAAAGGGGTAAAAACAAAAAAGACCAGTTCAATTTTTCAAGTAGGGTGGATTTTAGTTACATTCCTAAAAAAATTGAAGTATTGCGTACTTCCGATTACATTGATTATGTGAACGAAGCAAATGTTAATAGTGGCTTTAATCCAAGATATAATTACACCAATGCGCAGAAAGATTCTGTAAGTAAAGTCACCAATTATTTTTGGCAGGATTTAATTTATCAGACATCGCGTTCTGTAGATAATCAATTCTCCGTATTAGGCGGCGATGATAAAACCAAGTACGCTTTATCGGCCAATTTTCGCTCATTACAAGGTATTGTAAAAAACTCTAGTTTCAATACCGGTTCTATACGATTGAATATTGATCGTCAAGCTACAAATAAATTAAAGATATCAAGTAGTTTTAGTGCTAACATCAACGTTAATAAAGCTGCACAACAAGGTTCCAACAATGGCGATGCCACAGGTTCTGTAATAACGGGAGGCTTGATATTTTCGCCACTACAAATACCTTTTAACGAAAACGGAGAAGACCCCAATACGTCTATTAATGGCAATCCCGTTACATTGATTACTTTAGGAAAAAATGTTTCTACGGCAAAAGTGCTATTAGCAAACGTTAAATTGGAGTACAAACTTTCCAATGCATTCACCTTTTTAATTAATTCCGGTGCCAATACCACCAATGCGGTTAGAAATGTGTTTCAACCTATTGGCACATTCACAGGAACCAAGGTTAGTGGATTGGCCATTCAAAGTACTTCGGATGCCTTCAATTATTTGGTTGAAAACACGTTGAATTTCAATAAAACTTTTCTAAGGAAAAATCGTATTAATGCTGTTATAGGATACACTTGGCAATATTGGAATTCAAAAGTTACCGGTATTCAGTCATCTAATTTTGCCTCTCAAATACTCGATTTTAATAATCTTACACTCGCAAGTAGTTTTGTAGTAACGGCTTCAGGCCATCAGGCTCGTGGTTTGTCGTCCTATTTAAGCAGAATCAATTATTCTTACGATAACCGATTGCTAATTACTGCCACTGCTCGTATGGATGGATCTACCGTATTGGCAGAAGGGCACAAATGGGCCTTGTTTCCATCGCTTGCCTTTGGTTGGAATTTGCACAATGAACAATTCTTGAAAAACCACCCTATTGTTAAATCCTTAAAGCTAAGAGCTAGTTACGGTGTATCCGGCAACCAATCTGTGGGTGTTGGGTCGTCTGTTGAAAGAATTGGTACGGGTAGAGTAATAACTGGGGGGACAAATATAGTGTCAGGCTTAGTACCCATTTCAATGGCAAACAAAAACTTAAAATGGGAAACTACCGGTAGTTACAACTTAGGTTTTGATGGTACATTTTTTAAAAAGAAAGTCAATGTAACGGTTGATTTTTATAGTCGCAAAACACAAAATTTATTGGTCAATTTACCTATCCCGGGTTCAACAGGGTTTACCGGCTATGTTACCAATGGAGGTAGTGTAATAAATAAGGGAGTAGATGTTGAGGTTAGCTGCAATATTTTAGAAAAGAAATTCCTTTGGAAAGTAACCGGTAACATCAGTTTCAATAGAAATAGAATTGAGGCAATTAAGAACAATACGCAGTTATTTGGGCCCACTTCATTAACCGCTGCATCACTTTCGGTAAATCAGCCGATTAATACAGCTTTAGCCGGGTATCCTATTGGCGCCCTATATGGCTATAAGATAGACGGCATATACCAGAATGCAAGTGAAATTGAGAAGGGACCTGTGGATCCAACCAAGCCTACGCCCGGTTCTATACGATATAAAGATTTGAATAATGATGGTGTTATTTCGCTCGACGATAGAACCATTATAGGGGTACCTTATCCTAAATATACATTTGGTATCACCAATACCTTTAGCTATAAATCCATAGCACTTTCTTTTTTGGTAATGGGTAACATCGGTCAAAAAGTCGCCAACCTCAATAGGGTTGGATTAGATGCCATGACTTTGTTAACCAATGGCAATGTAAGGAAAGAGGCTTGGGAGAATAGGTGGCGTGGGGAAGGAACAAGTAATTATTACCCCCGTGCTACAGCCAATGGCTTGGTATTTAATCAACGAATAAGCGACTTTTTTGTAGAAGATGGCTCGTTTGTTCGCTTAAAGAATGTGACACTTTCCTATTCCATCAATATTCCTAAGCGATTTTTAGTAAATTCTTGTAAAGCGTTTGTAACGGCTACAAATTTAATTACGATAACAAAGTATAAAGGTTACGATCCCGAGGTGAATGCGTTTCCCAATAGTGCATTATCTCCCGGAAGCGATTTTGGTACCATTCCTCAATACAAAACATTTTCTGCCGGTTTAAATATTGGTTTCTAGTTTTTCATTAAAGATTTGCTATATGAAATATTGCTTGACTAAAGGCTTCATTTTTGTGACTGTTTTGTGCTTCGCTGTTGTTTCTTGTTCAACAAAAGAAGTGTTATATGATAGTCTTACGCGTGAAAATTCGTTAAAAACACAAAGTGATATTGTTGCTTTTGTAAATGCTATTTACACAGGGCTCAATGTTGATGTATTCAGAGGTAACTACGCGCAAATGTGGCTACGGGCCGATGATATTTATGCCACAAGTGCCGGAGATAGGGTATATAGCAATAAGCAAGATGATGCCACTACCGCCAAAACCATCAATGCATGGAATGGTTGGTTTAGAAATTTAAATAGAGCTAATTTTTTGCTCGATAATATGGATAATACAACAGCCGACTCTGCCTTTAAAGCAAGGGTAAAAGGCGAAATGTTATTTATACGCGGTTTTTGTAATTTTTATATGGTTAGATTGTGGAGAGGCATACCATTAAAAGTGCGTAGTTCTTCCATAAACGATCAATTATTCGACACTGCTAAATCGGTAGACCAAATATACCAACAGATTTTTCTTGATTTTGAAACTGCCAACAAGTTATTATTAACCAAAAATGCGCAACCGGCTGCTGAATTTGGAAGAGCCACAAAGGGTGCTGCACAGGGATTTTTAGCTAAAGCGCACCTTACCTATGCCAATTATTTAGATTTAAATGGTGGAGGAGATGCACAATTGCACTTTCAATTGGCTGAAAATTGGTGCGATAGTGTCATCAATTCAGGACAATACAGTCTTGTTAGCAATTTTAAAGATTTGATCGACGTTCAAAAAGAAGCGGCTGCTTATAGTAGGGAAGTTATTTTTGGCGTTCAGTTTACTCGCGATGCAGTAGGGCAGGCCTTTGGTTCCTCTTTTGCAAGTAATGCTACACCCGGAAGCATGCCCAACGTAGGTGGCAATTTAGGCAACAGAACCGGTTTTGGCAATTTAAGGCTGCAACCTTGGTTTTGCCAAACTTATTCCTCCGGAGACTACCAAAATGATTATCGCTCGGAGGCACTTATGCTCACCAATTGGATAAACACTTCCAATCGAAAACAAGCAACTTTTCCTTACGTAAGAGTGGGCAATGAGAGTGTTACTTTTGAAAGTAATCCTTCATCTGCACCCTATTTATTTCGTTATTCAGACCCAATCTCTGTTGAGGCATCTTCTTGCGAAAATGACTATTTCGCATTGCGTTATGCAGATATTTTGTTAACCAAAGCCGAAGCTGAAAACGAATTGAATGGCCCAACAACCGTTGCTTACAATTATTTCAATTTAATAAGAGCTAGGGCTAGAAATGCTGATGGTGTTACTCCAAGAACCACCCCTAAAGATTTATCAGGGGTTTCAGATAGAGATTCTTTCCGATTGAAAATAGCAGACGAACGTGCCATAGAATTTCTAGGCGAGTTTGCTCGTTGGTTTGATTTGGTAAGAATGAAATCGCCAACAGGAACTACCATGATGGAATACCAACTGAATGTAGTAATTCCTAAGTTTCCCAAGGGTTTGCCTGTATATGATGCCACCCGTCGCATTTGGGGTGGTGGTAGAACCGATTCGGCAAGTGTTCCGCTATTCCAACCTAAACATTTGATATTTCCTATTCCTTTTTCTGAAATAAGTTCTAATCCCAATATAAAACAGAATTGGGAATACCGTTAATTTTTTTAACCATTAAAATAGCCATTTATGAATTGTTTTTACACAAAAAGATTTTCAGCTAAAATCATTTTGTTCATCTCCACTTTTGCTTGTTTTAGTTTAGTAAAAAGCCAAACTACCTACACATGGGTTGGAGGAAAATCAGGAGATTATACGGTTGCTGCTAATTGGTCGCCCGCTCGTGCATCGGCAGCTAGTAATG
>JAIXOS010000030.1 GCA_027486695.1 Chitinophagaceae bacterium
AGATGGTAGTTTTTGTTATCCACCTTGTTTTTTGGAGCTGTTGAAAGGTTGTTGTTGATTCTTTCGGTACTAAAATGAATACCATTAATTGTGGTAGCTAGGGTAGATTTTAGATATTGCTTTTTATTCAACCTAATTTTATGGCTAATTCCCATTGCTCCCATATATTGTTGTACGTCTTGGTTTTCTTTGTCGGTATCGTATTTCCATTCACTGATGTTCTTTTTTGCTTCAGCTCCGGATTTGTCCATTAAACCAATACCCCAAACCGAAAATGTACCGGCGTGGTTGGTAGGAAAATTAAGTTTGAACGATACATCTTGGTATTTTGTACCACCTGCATTTTCTGGCAAAAGAGGTTCAAGTAAAGCCAAAGTAGCGTAGCGATAATTGAAAAGGTAAGATGCTTTTCCTGCTTGTTTAAACGGCCCTTCCGAAGCAATATCTATACCCAAAAGCCCCACTTGCAGGGTATGTTCTGCTTTTTTATTATTGCCTTTGCGCATAAAAATATCAAATACACCTGAAAGGGCATTGCTATATTCGGCAGGCATGGCACCGGAAAAAAAATCTGAATTGGCTAACAATTGGCTACTCAAAGCCGTTAATCCACCGCCCCCAAAAGCATTTAAATCGGCAAAATGGTTAGGATTGGGTATTTCTACACCCTCTAGTTTCCATTGCAATGCTTGTGGACTGTTGCCCCTTACTATTATGGCATTGTTGCTAACATTACTAGATACACCTGCAAATGCCGACACCAATCTTGCTGGGTCGTCAAATCCACCTGCATAGCGTTTGGCTTCTTCTACACTCAACATTTTTGCACTTACAGTAGCGGTGGAATTGA
Source organism: Chitinophagaceae bacterium (assembly GCA_027486695.1). Taxonomy (GTDB): domain Bacteria; phylum Bacteroidota; class Bacteroidia; order Chitinophagales; family Chitinophagaceae; genus Parasediminibacterium. Next base: position 851 of record JAIXOS010000030.1, read on the forward strand.
GTGGTTGTTCTTTGTTTATTTTTGGTTTTACTACAACTTCTGTTAGTGGTGTAGCATTTTCTTTCAACGAAATGTTTAAAAAAACTTCTTTGCCCGATGTTACTTGTATTTCTTTTAAAATTAATGGTTCGTAGCCTATTACCGATACAAGAAGGTTGTATCTGCCAACGGGAATGTTGTGCAAAGTAAAATTGCCCAAACTATCGGTAGTAGTTCCTTTGTTGGTATGTTGAATTACAATGTTTACAAAAGCTAGTGGCAAATGGGATGCATTGTCCATAACCATTCCTCTAATAAACTGAGTGGGCTGCTGAGCAAGTATTGAAAGCGAAACAAATAGCAAAAGGCCTGAAAGTAAAAGATGTTTGTACATTGCAAATGGGCTTTTTTTGAATGTACAAAGTTGTTTCAGGGTTGTATTGTATACAATACTGATAAATCAGTATTGCGCCACTACACTAGACCTAATTTTGAAGCAAACACTACAGCCTCCATAGAATTGTTTGCCCCTAATTTTTCCAACAGCCTTTGTCTGTGTGTGTTTACGGTATGTACGCTGATGGCTAGTTTATTGGATATTTCTTTGCTCAAATAGCCCTCTTTTACCATTTGCAATATTTGTTTTTCTCTTTGCGTTAACGGGATACCTACTGTTTCATTGGTTTTTCTTTCTTCCTTAAACGACACCAATTTGCCTGTTCTAAAGTTCAGTAATTGACATTTTATTTGTTCATCAATATTTTGATTAGGAGAAATATCGATAGTGCTTAATGTAAGCCATAAATTACCATACTTATCTAATTCTAAAACTTGATGCTGTTCCAAAATTTTAATATACTTGTTTTCAGCATTTAAAACTCTGTATTCATTTATGAGTTTGTAATTGGTTTTTTCGTCGGATGAAAATTGGTAAAACAGCTTTAACAAGGTAATTCCGTTTTTCATTAATTCTATATAATCATCCGGGTGAATTTTATTGTCTAAAAAAGACTGCCCATTGTCTAGTACATCTTGTACCTGATAACCTAGCTGGGTACAGAAATTTGGTGAATAAAAGATGTGTTCTTTTTTAGAAAAATCAAAAACACTAATACCGCTATTGCCAATAGTAGCTAGTGCTTGCAGTGTAGGAATGTGGTTGTAAAAATTGGCATAATCTAACTCTTTAGTAATAAATTGTTGCTGATTTATGAGCTGAAAATAGATGTTGCCAATGTCTTCTTTGTTTGTACTGTTCATAAGTATTTTGCTAAAAGATTGGTTGGTTATGGAATGGATACAATACCTTTTGTTGATAAATGCGGTGCCAACATTTTACCACAAATAATGATTAGTAGCACTTAATTTTCTGTTACTGTACAATTGGCTGCGGAGCATAAAATTCCGCATTTTGCCAATGTGCTGTTTTTCAATGCTTTGTAAGTATATATTTTGTTTTTCGGGAAAGTCTAGCACTTTCTTTCTCCTACAGTGAATTTTTTAGACCTCGTTTTGGTAAAAGCTTATCTATTGTTATCATAACCGTTTTAAGTAGCTCTTAAACCACCTATTTGGTGTTTTTTTTGTTGATAGCTAAAAAAGTAGTTCGCCATTGAATACAAACGCTAAATGAACTTGCTTGACAAATGGTTTAACATTTTAAGCCCATTGCAAGGCTTCAACTACTGTTCTTTATTTATCAATGATAGATAATGTTAGTTCTAAAGCACCATTTTCCCATATTTTATTCCCTAGATCCGCCAATTTTTGTTGATCGCTTTCTATCACTTTTGCAAAAATATTACATGCATCTACGCCTTTGCCCTCGCCATAGTAAATGCCAAAACAATTAGCTGTTTTAACTCTTTTGGGCAAAGCAGGTCCAAAAACCACCTCACCGGGTTCTGTAAAAACCGAAGCATTTTCTTGGATAATATCAAGTGTAGGAACATCGTCAATCCATATTTCTTGTCCTGATATTTTTGCATGAAAAAATGTTCTGGTAAAGGGCAATACACTTGCAAATGCTTTGGATGTAATAGGTGCGGTTTCCCAATAAAAATGGAACCTAATTTCTACACCTGCTGTATTTAACTTAAATCCTTTCATATTAGGTAAGATTAAAATTGTTTAGTTGTTTTAGAATGGATGTTGATTTAAAAGCGTTGTTGTTTAAATGTTTTTTTTGTTTTTACCTTACCTATAGATCCGAAAAATGAATCATCAAATAGTTTGTGTTACAGTATGTTGTTGAGTTGTATGTATTGCAGTAGCATGATTGTTTTGCCGTCTTTTATTTCGCCATTTTCTATCATTTTCATTGCTTTTTTAATGTTGAGTTCCAACACTTCTATATTTTCTTCTTCATGTTCTACACCGCCACCTTCATTTACCTTCATTTCTTTGGTGTATTTAGCAATAAAGAAATATACTATTTCTGTCACCGATCCCGGAGACATATAAGCTTCAAATATTTTCTGAACTTCTGTTATTTTATAGCCCGTTTCTTCTTCCGTTTCTCTCTTGATACAATTTTCGGGGTTATCAGTATCTAATAAACCAGCACAAGCTTCAATCAACATGCCCGTTTCATTACCGTTTACCAATGTTGGAAGGCGAAATTGTTTTGTAAGAATTACCGTTTTTTGTTCCTTGTTATAAAGTAAAATAGTTGCGCCATTTCCCCGGTCATAAACCTCTCTACTTTGGGTCAACTTTGTGTGGTCTTTTTTTGAATATTCGTAAGTTATTTTTTTTAGCACATACCAATTGTCCGAAAGGATTTTGGTGTCAATTATTTTAATATTGTTTATCATTTGTTGCGTTATTTTATTTGCTAAGAACGGTTTGCTGTTTTGCGATGAATGATGTGGTAACTACAAATGTTCATTTGGTAAACGGAAGGATTGGTTACCGCCGAACTGTATTTTGAGCCGCAAGACCCATCTATAGTAAACTTGCATTTGTAGTTTTATTCCATGTGTAGATTCATGCTTGAGTTGTCTTTTTGGTTAAATAGTTATAAGGACTTTGTTGCCCATGATTCTGTAATATTCTAATTACCCTTATTCTGTTGTAGCGTTGCAGAAAAATTGGGTAAACATTTACGTATAAATTAAGAATTGGGAGAAAAATCCAGTCAAAAAGTGTCATTTTTTTATCAATTATGATTGTCAACAGAATAAATAATAGTATGCCAAGTAGATGTCGCCATTCGTAATTTCTTGTTTTTCTTTCATATTTGTATAAGGCTTCTAATTTTTCAGCCTTAGTAGACTTGGTTTGCGTTATTTTTTTTCTTTTTCCAATTATGTTGCTTATAGTAAGTAAATACTTCTTGTAAGTTTGAATATATACCCATTCGTAAATGGTTTTTCCTCTATACAACTCAAAAGTTTTCGGTTTAAAATAGCGTACTATTTCTAGTTTAACTGTCATGATTGTTTGCTTGGTGTAAGCCTATTGCTAAGGAATGATACTTTGTACCTACAAGAAAATGCAGTTCTTTTTGTTCAATCAAGAGGTGTTTGATTTATATACATTTATAATGGACGACAGGCTTAATTCATCACTTAAAGTAGGAAATGAAGCCCAATGCAACAACGAAAATTGAAACAAAGCATCTATTACACTCCCGTTTTACAAATAATAGGGAACTTTTTGCGGTGCTTTTTTTCCAGATAAGCACACTTACTTGTTTGCTGTCATTATTCTAAATGCGGGTTCACAAACAATTGC
>JAIXOS010000481.1 GCA_027486695.1 Chitinophagaceae bacterium
CATTTTTTACAGTAGCCAAAGGCGACGGGCAATCGGTACAGCTCAAATAGGTATTGGGTATCCAGTTGTAATGCGCAATTGGGCCAGCCGTTGCAACGGGAAAAGAAATTTTGGGAGTTAAATCAACTTGTTGGCCGGTTGCAACCACGGTGTTATTCGGAAGGTTGATTTGCGGGTAATTACCTACTGCAATCACTACAAGTGCCGTATCGCTAAAGCAATTTTCTCCATCATCGCCAATCACTTGATAATGCGTAGTTAATAAAGGCTGTGCTTTGGGCGTTGCAATGTTTGCATTATCAAGCCCTGTGGATGGTTGCCAACGGTATTTAAAGGCATTAAAGGCTTGAAGTTGTTTAGGAGCATCGCCAATACACATGGTATCATTACCCGATGTGGTTAGTTTAAAAGGTTGAATCACCGTAATCAAAAGGGTATCTCTACCCGCACAACCATAACTATTGTAGCCCGCTACCACATATTCGGTAGTAGTGGTGGGTTTTGCAATAGGGTTAGCGCAGGTATTGCAACTAAGTCCTGCCGATGGCATCCATTGATACGTTGCGGCACCGGATGTATTGATAAATGCCGAGCCACCCTTACACAATTTAAAATTAGGATTGGTAGTTACAACAGGTGTGGGATTAACCTTGGTAGTGGTTTTTGCCGTATCGTAGCAGCCAAATGCCGTCCCCACAATCAACTGAGCGGAGTAGGTTCCGGCCAATGAATAATAGTTGATAGAAGTAGGTGTGTTTCCTGCATTGCCATTCGAGAATTTCCAGTCAAAATAAGCTGCGGAATCAATAGACGTAACAATGGCATTGTACACAACGGGTTGGTTGGCACATCCGAGTGGTACAGGGTCAATAGCAATTTGTGGCGTATTGTTCACTTTAAAATAAGTGGGTAAGTTCAACGTATCGCTACATCCGCTTTTAGAGGTGACCATTAAATTGATTGCCCATGTATTGGTGGTGGTGTATACATGTGTTGGATTTTTTTGGATAGATGATTTGGAATCTCCAAAATTCCAAGACCAGTTTTTGATGCCTAAATAAGCCCTTGATGTGTCAACAAAATTGACCGTAGTAGCATCGCATACTTTCTTTTCATTTACGCTAAATCCGGCTTTTATATGATCCATTGTAATGGTATCAATACCCATTAAAGGCACTTTGCAATTTGCATTTTTGCCAGACAATAAAGTAACATTTGGTACAAACTTGCCCGATTGGGGGTAGTTATAATAAACAATTCTATCTGTTGTGAAACGCTTTTGGCCATTGCCAAAATCCCACAATAGCGAGTCGGTACCCGTTACCGAAGCTTCAAACCGTACCGGCGTTTTGCCGCAAATAATACCATGATCGTACACAAAAGACCCAACAGGACCATTCACCACAATTTTTTGATTGGCTACATAAGTACAACCGCCCGAATCTACTGCGCTCATGGAAACATTGTAGGAACGTACTGTATTAAACGTGTGTGTAATGGTATTGCCTGTTCCTACGGTGCCGTCACCAAAATTCCATGTACAAAGCTTGGTAGACGATGCATAACCGTTGCTAAACGTAACGGTAAAGGGTACGCACTGACTAATGCTATCGCTAACTTTTATGAAGCCCGGTAAGGAGGAAAGAATGGTTACTTGTCTAATAGCCGTATCTCTACAAATATTGGCAGATGGATGTTGTCTTTCTGCTATCAATTGTACTGTATAGTTGCCCGCATTGGTATAGGCGTATGGTGGGTTGCGTAATAAAGAACTATTACCATCGCCAAAGCGCCAAACCAATCCCGTAGTGGCATCACTGTTGTTTTTTAATGCAATAGGATGACCAATACACGCGGTATCGGGTGTGGCCACAAATGCTGCTGTAGGCGTGCTTAAAACTTTGATGTTTAAACCTCCCGTGGTGTCGGTACAGTTGTTGGTGGCTCTAACCTTTACAGCAAAATTGCCTACGGAATCGTACCTGTGTATTACCGTATCTAAATTGCCTTTTTTTCCAAAAGTGGTTGCTTTGTTGCCATCTCCAAAGTCCCAAACAAAAGCCGATGCACCTTTGGTGGTATTAATAAAATGAACAACACTATTCCTACAGTTGGTCAATTCATTTCCATTCACAACCACTCGTAAATCAATGGTGCTTTTGGCTACCACTATTTTATAGCCGGCAGTATCGCTACCGCAATAATTGGCGGCTATCAATTGTACATGGAAGGTGTCTTGAATACCGGTGTGGTACGTATGTTGTACCGGTAAGCTATCATTAACCGGTAAAACGCCGGTAGCATCGCCCCAATTCCATACATAGGTAATACTATCGCCCCTTGAGGTATTGACAAATGTGTTGTTTAAAGGAGAGCAGCCAAAAGTTTTTGCCGGCGTAAAGATGGCTTTGGGTTTAGCGCGCACTTTTACTGTTTTAGAAATGATGACCGTATCGCAAGGCGTAAAAGCAGTTAATGTTATCGTGTAAACCGTGTCTTTGTTTAAAGGATTGGGCGGAAAAACAATGGTTCCGGGTTGTGCAACGGTTGTCTTTGGCGTTCCAAAACCAAAATCCCAAACATAGTTAAATCGGTTGATCAGTTTGGTGGTATTATTGATTGTTACCGATAAAGGACCGCATCCTTCTGTTGTAGACAATGTAAATCCTGCATCGGGCTTGGGATAAGTGAAAAACTGATGTGTTACAGTGTCATTTTTACAACCGTATTTGCTTACAGCCACCATTTTAATCAATACACTATCGCCTGTGGCAATCAATCTATATCCAGGGTTCATCAGTGGATCGCTGCCGTACAAAGAATCATGTGCATACCAATGATAAGTACTGTTAGTAGCGGCATTCAGCATAGGACTTAATACCGTATTATCTATTGAAAACGGGGCGCAAGCCGTGTCTTTCACAATTGTCCAATTGGCAACCGCGTCTGGTCTCATGGTTATTACAAACACGGGACTAATATTCGACTGACTGCCGGCACAAAGCTGCGTAGTGGCCAATCTTCTGTAATAAATATCCTGTGGAATGGCGAGTGCTGAATAGTCTTTACTTGTAGCTCCTGAAATATCAGCCCACGAAGCAGTTTTGCTTGTATCTGTTGTTTGTTGCCATTGATAAACAAAATTGCCGTTTGCACCTGTAGGTTCACTACCGGTTAATAAGCCAATAGGGGTATTGATACAAACATCTGTTTTGCCCGAAATAGTGTTATTACTGATAGAGGCATACACCACTACTTTAACCGCATTGCTAAATACAGTATCGCAAGTGCCGCTTTTTACTGCCGAGCGATACCAGGTTGTTTGCGCAAGATTGTTATAAACATATTGCTGTTCGCCACTTCCACTAATATTGGTAAAACGGATATTATCGGTAGACGATTGCCAATTGGGACTACCTACATTGCCCGATAGCGATACTTTTCCGCTGTTAACACCAAAGCAAACGGTAGTATCGCCTATTGCAATACCCGGTGAAGATGCGGGTGCAACATTGATGGTGATGTCTTTATAAACAGGGCTGCTGCCACAATTTAGGGTGTCTTTTGCCACAACAACAAGTTGTACAGAAAAACTATCTTGTACATTGTTGAATACAATAGAAGGAGACTGCACAGCGGTGTCTATCCATCTATTACTTGTATAAGGTCTTTTTATTTGCCAATTACGTATTGTGCCAAAAATGGATGTTGGATTTATGCTAATGGCAACATTATTGGATGCACAAACATTGGTATTGCCAACAAGTTCTTGCGCAATGTTGGGTTTGTCATTTACGTGAAAAGTAATGGTATCTCTAGATGGCTCACAAACCCCGTTGCTGATAGACCATTCTACCAAATAATCTCCACTTTTATCAAATGTTATTGATGTTTGCTGATTAGCCGGGTTAGCAATGTTGGGAGCAGAACCCGTAGGGCTTTTCACTATTTTCCACAAACCAATCTCGTAGGGTCTTGTAGCATCAAGGTTACCTTTGATAGTTTGCGTTTGATTAGAAGTTGGTGTGAAATTACAAACAACCACTTCTTTGTTGCCATCAATTGCCGCTTTTGTCATGGCCGGCCGAACAGTAACACGAACAGAAGTGGTATCCGATGTACAATTGCCCGAAGTGTTGGTGGCATATACCATGTACAGTCCACTATCTTTTGCAGCAACAGGATTGATTTTCATGTTTTTCAATGCGCTACTGTAGGCGTTAGGGCCTGTCCAAGCATACGTTAAACTGCTAAGACCATCCGAGCTTTTAGCGTTTAACGACAATGTGCCTCCTTCGCACATCGGTAGAACTGGATCAATATCGGGTTTTACTGGTGTTGAGTCAACCGCAACGGTAACGGTTGCATCGCCCGATTTACAACCATTTTGAACGGTATTCAGCGTATAAGTACCGCTTGCCGAAGTGGCAATTCGGTTAATGATTGGGTTTTGTGTGTTATTGCGATAATTATTAGGACCTGTCCAAACATATTGTACACCTGCTATACTACTATTGCCGTTTAATTGCCAATTTCCACCACTACAAATTTTATTGATAGCAGTGATTGTAGGTGTTGGCGGAGGCGTAGGGTCAACTAGGGTAAAAGGCCCCACTTCATTTGAAGTACAATTGCCACTTACGGAGGTAACGCTTACTTGGCTGTAGCTACCTGCCGGCAAACCGCTGATGGTGAAAGTGCCCGAAGCATCTGTTTGCAACACCGTTGTGCCTAAGTTTCCGTTATAATTTGCTTTATATTGGGTGTTTGGCTTTAATCCTTTCAATAATATTTTTCCGGTAGCCGTACCA
>JAIXOS010000384.1 GCA_027486695.1 Chitinophagaceae bacterium
GCATTACTGTTTGCTATTTACTTAATTAAACCTGCTCCTTTTTGTATTTTGGACGAAGTAGATGCGCCATTAGACGATGCTAACGTGGGTAAATTCACTCAAATGATTAAAAAATTTAGCGACAACTCTCAATTTATTATTGTTACCCACAACAAACAAACCATGAGTGCGGTAGACGTAATTTATGGTGTTACCATGCAGGAACCGGGTGTCAGCAAATTGGTACCGGTAGATTTTAGAAGTCTTAACTAATTGGTACCCATCAATTGTTGTGCGGCTTGTACGTTCGCTATTTTCATATGTATTCCAATAACACAATGGGCTAAAGCAGGTAATTTGCTTTAGCCCATTGCATTTGTAACAAGCCCTTTTACAATTGAGAAGATTAATTCTTTTTGAATGGATTTAAGTTTTTCAACAATCCTTTTCCAGCCTCTTCAATCGTTTTTTTAGGGTCTTTTGCCGTGCTATCCTTTTTGTTGTTGAGTATTTGGTTAATTACTTGACTCTTAGCCTCGGTGACAAGTGTTTTAGTGACACTTTTTACTGTATCTCTTACCGCTGTTGTAACTGCTTTTTTAGTGCTGTCTACCTTATTTTGCACCAAAGCAATCGCTTGTTGCTTTAAATCTTGTGCCAAACTTCCTACAGCTTGTTTAATGTCTGTTTTTACAGTAGGATTGGTCAAAAATCCGCCCAACTTTACTTGTACGGGTACTACATCGCCAATTTTTACCGGAACACCTTTTCCAGCTGCTTGTGCAGCAAAATTATCTACCCATGCATTACCCTTTGAACCCATCAATGAACGGGGTACTTTTAAATTAATCAAATAATCAATTGATTTATCAAAACCGCTTGTTCCCCCAATTTCCATGTCTATGTTATTGGCTTTTATTTTAAAGGGCTGCATCAACAATTTGCCATTGGCAAATTGGAATACGCCTTTCAAATCTTTCAACGGATAATCCTGCTGCAATTGAGCAACACTCAGTGATTGTGCTATTTTGGCTATTGGGGCAAACTTACTAATTACGCCTTGCGCTATTTGCAAATTGCCATTTCCCAACAGACTAGCCCAATCGGGCATCATATTTTGCCCCAAATTGCCTTTCATGTTAAACTGAGAACTGATTTTACCACTAATAAATTCCGCTATTGGCAATAACTTTTGTACCGTTACTACATTGACAAACGACTTCTGTATGTCTACATTCTTTACATCATAGTTGAACGATATTTCAGGATTTTTCTTGTTGTTTTTGGTATCGTAATAACCATTTACGGCCACCTCTCCTTCTAACAATTTTCCTTTTACATTATTCAATCCTACCCTTTCATTGGCAATGACCACCGATCCGTTCATGCCATCAATTACGTATTTGCTATACAATACTTTGTCGGCTTGCGCATTTAGCACCAAATTCAAATTGGCCGGAACAGGAAAAGGGGCGGTAGTACTCGTTTTTTGCGCCGTATCGGCAGTAGTACCCATTAGTTTATTCACATCTATTGTGCCTGCTTTTACATTCAGCACACCATCAAGCGGTTCATTTTTCAGTGCATAGGCTAGCAGATTATTCAAATAGCCATTAGCAGAAAAAGTAGTAATATCATATTTTCCGTTACAATCGCTTAGGGTTACATTTTTTGGATTAAATGTCAACAACATACTACTCAGTTGCACCCCATTTGGCTGTTCTTTAGATGCGTAGTTGAAATTATTAAGTGCAATAGTACCTGCTGCATTCACTTTTTGGTATTGTTTGGCACTGATATCGTTCAAACTAGCTTTTAAAGTAGCATCGGCAGTTAGCAAACCCGATAAACTAGTGCCTTCGGGTAGTTTTACAAAACGAGCCACTTTATCAAGCGCCAATTTGCCTTTAGCAAAGGCATCTACATACATGTTCGATACCGGATTTTTAATCAACAATTTTAAATCGAATGGTTCTGCTGCCATCTCAAAATGGGCATTCGAAATATTGACTACCGTATTATCGGGCTTACCATCCGCATTATCGGCCACCATCGACAATTGTATATTTTTAACCGCTTCAGGCAAATCGGGATATTGAAAAAAGCCATCTTTCACCGCAAGTGCTACATGAAAAGCAGGTATTTGTGTAGCACTGTATTGTCCTTTTACTTGTCCATCTAATTGCAGCGAACCACTTGTTTTAATTTTATCAAAATTGTTCTGATAAATGAGCGGTATAAAAGAAAGCAAGGTTTTAAACTGTGTATCGGGTGCTTTAAAGTGAACATCAAGTGCGTATGTACTGTCGTTTACAATGGTCACACTTCCACCGGTGGCAAGTTTTAATTCATTTAACTGCACATTGTCTGTTTCAAATGTATATAGGCTTTCTTTGGTATTGGCCGATACATCAAAAGCGGCACTTGTGGCTACTTTTTTTAAGTACGGAACACCACCATAAGCAAAACTGAGTGCTTCAATATTGGTTTTGGTAGCGGCTGTAAATACGTCGGCTGCAAAATTGCCACTGCCGCTGTGGTTTAAGCCGCTCAATTCGGCACTCATGTTGCCTTGCTCGTCTTTGTAGCTAATGTATGCATTGCTAATAGCATATTTTTTCAACTGCATCGCAAAAGGTTTTGCGGGAGCCGTTGTTGCCGTATCGGCTGTGGGTTTGGTAATATTCCAATTGGCCTGCCCTTGTTTATTGACCACTGCAAACACCCTAGGGGCATCTACATACAGGGCATTGATTTGCATTTGTTCGCCTTTAAGCACACTCATCAAGTTCAAACTAATGTCAAAATTTGCCACACTCATGAGGGTATCTCCTTCAAATGGCGCTATTCCTACTACCGACAATTGCTGTAATTGCAACGACAAAGTAGGAAAATGCCGGAAAAGCGATACGTCGGCATCGGCAAAGTTGACCTTGGCATTCACTTGTTCGTTGATGCCTTTTTTTACGGCCTCCATTATTTTGCCTTTAAACAGAATGGGCAGGGCAAAGGCACTTACTACAAGCAATACCACAAATATGGTTGCCCCTATCAATAATTTCTTCATCATTTTACAAAGTATTAGTACACAATTGGTTTGTTTGCAAGATACACTGCTTACCAATAGGCGAAAGCAGAATTGGAAAAATGTTTTGCTAAAAAATAGCCGTTTTGGCAAGGGCTTTTGTCAGCGAACTTAGGCGGAGGGAGGTGCTCACTTATCTATACTTTGGGATTCAGTTAACGAACATCCTAATGAGCGTACAAACTACGCCTATTAGAGAAATAACGTTAGTTGATAATCAATGATTTTTGATGAACATTATTATCTCGTCCTTATTATTAATACTACAAATAACTTTTATACTATCAGGTGAAGTTGAAAAATCGGATATTAAATAATCCATCTCAGCTATACCATCATTATGAGTGCAACAAACATTTTTTTCAATCCATGCTCCTTTGTAATAGTTCAGGATTATTAATCCTTTTTTATAACCTTTTTCATTGTTAAATTCTTTACCTAATAGTACTTGTGAAAAAAAGTCAAAATCCCCAGTTTTGATATTTTTAAATAAAGGTTTGAAAATAAATACCTTTTTATTTAAGCTTAATGAATCTTGAGTGCTTTTTTTAATATAGCTATAAGATGTGAAAGCTTCAACAAATTCATACTTAGTATTATTAAAATATACCTCCTTAGTATTACATGAATATGTATCCATCAAAACATTTAATTCCTTAGCTTCCTTTGAATTTTTACATACCGTATATATACTTGGTGCGCAATGAGTTAAGGATAAACCCAAAAAACATAGTTTTAAAATAATAAACTTATATTTTTTCATTACCGTAATGATTCGTTTCCTTTGAAATAAAAAAATACTCCACTCTTCGGGATGGCATGAAATAAAGATACTTTAATTGTGTATTAGGACATCAGCGATGCTCACTTATCTATACTTTGGGATGCGGCAAAAAAACATTTTGAGGAGCGGATATTACCTACAATGCAAGACCAATCATCAACAAGTGATTTTAAAAACAGAAGCCAATCAGTTTAAATTGATTGGCTTCTGTTAACTATTATCGAATTGCTTATTTTACGCATTCCATTTCAATCGGGAAACAACCTTGTTTGCTTCCTTTAATTTGTCAGGAAACAATACCATACCACTAAGTTTATCAAGACTTTTGTCTTGCTTCACGTTCACTCCAATCGCCTCTGCTCCTTTTATTTTTTTTGGGGGTTTCATCATTCAAATGTAATTAAATTTTTCGTTTCACCATAAAGCCAAAATAGTCTTTACCTTTTAATAACTGTTCAACGTAATAACTTTCGGCTTCAACTACAACTCCAAAAATTTCAAAATCCAAATCAAGCAAATTAAAATTATTGGTCAATGCCATTCTGTAAAGCCTTGTTCTTTCAGGTGTACTACCAGTAAAGAAAATCAATTTTTCAGGATACTTGGAAGTAAATTCATATACCGCAGCTGCAACAGTAGCTAAAACTTTGTTTCTGTCTTTGTTATCATTTTTTATCGTGTCATCAACACCA
>JAIXOS010000289.1 GCA_027486695.1 Chitinophagaceae bacterium
GCATTATTCTTAAGAAAAATACATGCAGTAACATTTAAAGGGTTTTTGCTAAAACTAGTTATGTTTATTTTAGCTTTTACCTTGAAGAAAATTACTCTCTAAATAGCAACTTGGGTTAATTAGGGTACTTGTATGTACTTGTGAATTTGTAAACTCAACTGCCATTTAGGATTTTGCTGTATGTAACTCACTATCAAAGGGGTTATTTCGGCAGCTTTATCCCATTCGGGCTGTAAATACAATTTACAATTTGGCGCTACTTGTTGGGCATAGGTTTCGGCCCATGCAAAATCGTGCTTATTGAATATTACCACTTTTAGCTCGTTAGCCTGTGGTACTACTTCGGGTAAGGGTGCCTTGAATTTTTTGGGCGAAAGGCATATCCAATTCCAATTACCGCTCAAAGGAGAAGATCCCGATGTTTCTATATTGGTAGCAAATCCTGCTTGTTGCAACTGTTGAGTAAGGAGTAATAAATTGTGCATCAGCGGCTCGCCACCGGTAACCACTACAAGTGGTTTAGCTACATTTGGCGGCACTGATTGTATGGCGGTGGCAACTATTTGCTGAATGGAAATCATCGGATGAGCAGCGGCATTCCAACTCTCTTTTACATCGCACCACACACAACCCACATCGCATCCGCCAAGGCGAATAAAGTAGGCCGCATGCCCTTGGTAAAAGCCTTCGCCTTGTAGGGTATAAAAGGATTCCATTACTGGCAAAAAGCTATTAGAAAGGACTACCGACATGAAGCGTGGGATATAATAAAATGAATTAATTAAACTTATTGAGATAGGCTTGCAGGGTATTTTGCAATAAACCTGCTATGGTCATGAGGCCAACGCCACCCGGTACCGGTGTAATGGCCGTAGTAAGCGGAGCAACTTGTTCAAAAGCTACATCGCCTTTAATTTTAAAGCCCTTTGCAGCTGTTGCATCGGCCACTCTTGTAATGCCTACATCAATAACAATGGCACCGGGCTTTACCATATCGGCAGTCACAAATTCGGGTTTGCCCAATGCCGCTACCAAAATATCGGCTTGTAAACAAAACTCCTTTAAATTGGGCGTGTGGGAGTGGCAAACGGTAACCGTACAATTGCCGTAAGCATGGCTGCTGCTTAAAAGAATGCTCATTGGTCTGCCAACAATATTGCTTCTACCAATGATAACGGCATGTTTACCTTTGGTTGATATTTGGTAATATTCCAACATCAACATGATACCATAGGGTGTTGCCGGCACAAAAGTGGGCAACCCTTGTACCAATTTACCTACACTCACCGGATGAAATCCATCCACATCTTTGTCGGCACTAATGGTTTCAATTACTTTAGGCTCACTAATATGTTTGGGTAATGGTAATTGTACCAAAATACCATCTATGGCGGGATCGTTATTTAAAGTTTCGATTTGTTGTAGTAAAACGCTTTCAGGAACATCATTGTCCAAACGAATAAGGGTGGAGCCAAATCCAATTTCGGCACAATTTTTTACTTTGCTAGCCACATAGGTTTCGCTTGCACCGTTGTTCCCAACAATGATAACGGCCAAGTGGGGTGGGCGTTTGCCTTCTGCTACTAAATGGGCTACGGTACTTTTCAGTTTTTCTTTAACTGCTTGCGAAGCAATTTTTCCGTCGAGTATTTGCATGGGGCAAAGGTAAAGATTAAGCGGCATGATACGTGCGCAAAGGCAAAAACTACTCACCAATTGTTTTTCTTCCATATTACAACGCTTCTCCAACCTATAATAGATCGTGTGCTGCGCTATACATATTCATGCGTTTGTCGTTCCCGAATATCGGTTTCTTTAGGAATAGGTAAGCGAATACATTCGGCCTTAAAATAATGCTGAAATACGGTTTTGTAAAACCAAATGACATCTTCAATATTGGCATGACCGTGAATGTCGGCCAATTTAAAAATCAGCAAATACAGCAGTCCTGCCCCCGGGACCGGATGAATATTGTTGTTGATGATTTGCCAAGTAGCATAATCGGGCTCTAAACCGTCTTTTTTAAATTCACGAAATAGTCCGTAGGAAATATCGTGTTGTTCCACAATCCAATAAATTCGCTTTTTTTCTGCCAAACTCAACAAAGGGCTATCGTCCAAAATTTCTTTGGCTGCTTTTACACCCACTACAGAATGGCGATTGATGACAATCTGTTTGGTTAGTGGATGCACTACGTACTGCGATTTATCGTCTTCTGTTTTACCAATATCGTGTAGTAAGGCTACCAAAACCAATTCGTCCCTTATTTTTCGCTTATCCAATCCCAATGCTTCGATTAGCAAAAACATTTCTTGCAAAAAATGATTGGATTGATTGGTAAAAATTTGCTCTACCAAGTGCGTAACGGCCAATAAATGATCGGTTAGCATAATACCGTGTGTAGCGTGGTAGTGCCTATCGGGACAACTACAGGCTTTTTGCCACCAATGTGATTGCTGTATTTGTTGTTCTAAAACCTGCATGCACTAAAATAGCCTTGTTTTTGATAGGATTTGGTTGTAATGGCAAGATACGTTTTTCAAAGTAAAAACATTGATAATCAATGAAATACTTGGTACCTCAATCAGGTATTTAAGAATAAATACGCAATGAATTGCCCGATAGAGCCGTTTTGTACTGCGTAAGTGCCTTTGTAGCCGGTCCGTTAGTTACAGTACCTGCTTCTGAAAAGGTAGCACCGTGGTTACCACAAAAAAAGCGTTGATTGGTAGCCTGATACACCACTTGCGTGCCTTCATGGGTGCAGGCACTCGACACCGCTATGTAATTACCCGTATTGGTACGTGCAATAATTACACCATTCTTGTACACAACGCCACCATTTGTAGCCAAAGCGGCATTTGCAGCATCACTTAAGTTGAGTGTAAAATCAATATTGGTTCCGGAACTTGGTGAATTTGCCGATTTTGAACAGCCGCCCAAACAAGCGGTAGCCAATAATGAAGCCGACCCAAGGCCAAGTAAAGACAAAAATTCTTTTCTATCCATGATTGTTCTATTTTATGAATTAAATGTAATGAAAAATGAACAGCTTTTTTGCTAAAGTTTATCTAAACCAAGGTCTATTTTGCACAATCCATGCATCAAAAATTCAGTTAGCTACAAGACTTTAAATGCAGTTTGTAACTGTTTCTTACCTTTGCACTTCACATAGAGATTTAGCGTAATGGTATATCTTACAAGATTAGAACATTTTAATGCAGCCCACAAGTTGTACAACCCAAATTGGTCGAAAGAAAAAAATGAGGAAGTGTTTGGCTTATGTGCCAATGAAAATTGGCATGGGCACAATTTTGATTTGTTTGTAACGATAAAAGGGACACCCGACCCGGATACCGGCTTTTTGATGGATGTAAAGCAGTTGAGTAAATTAGTACAAGCACATGCCATCAAGAAATTAGACCATAAAAACTTGAACTTGGATGTTGACTTTTTACAAGGTAAAATGTGCAGCACCGAAAATTTGGCTATTGGCATTTGGCAGCAAATAGCCCCTCACTTGCCGCAAACTGTACAATTGCACTGCATCAAATTGTACGAAACACCCCGCATTTATGTGGAGTATTATGGGGAATAACATAACCATATAGCCATATTCAGCAAAGTGGCATAATATAAATAAAATACCCATAAGCTGTTATGTTACAAAACAACTTATGGGTACAATGCAGTTATTACGAATATTCAAATACATCAACGAAACAGAACAAGCGCAATAGCAAGTGTTATTAGTACATTGAAGGTTTGGGCTATTAAAAAAGCATACAATGGTTTTCTATTTTCATGCTTAAACAAGTCGCTGATTTTGGTTTCTAAGCCAATACTTGTAAAAGCAAGGGTAAACCATAAACTTTGCAAATTTTTAAAACTCCCTTTTACTTCGGTAATTACAGTTGGTGAAATAATGAATGAAAAAATCAATGATGCGGCAACAAAGCCAATAACAAACTTGGGAAACCGCTCCCAAATAACACGGAAGGAAGGTTTTTCTGTTGCGCCCCCTACTTCGGGCTGTTTGGTATAAGACCAATAAATAGAGATGGCAAATGCCGCAATACCAAGCAGAACATTTTGCGAAAACTTAACAATGGTACTTATTTTCAGTGCCGTTTCGCCCACCAAAGTACCCGAAGCTACCACCGCCCCTGTAGTATCAATAGTGCCGCCCAACCAAGCGCTTGTAACCTCTTGCGACAAACCTAAGTAACCCAAGTTGCTAGTTAAAAGCAAAAGCGTAGAGCATCAATAAGAGATAATTTTGAGTTAC
>JAIXOS010000407.1 GCA_027486695.1 Chitinophagaceae bacterium
AAGTATTTGTACAGCATAAAAAACAAGTTTAAGCCATTAGATAATACGAAGTTACTACTTTTGCCACCCTTGCACACAAGAAGGTAGTGGTACAAAAATGTTGCCGCAACCGAATTGGCATGGCTTTGCAATTGTTAATAATTGACTAAAACAACATACAACACCCGAATATATGAGTAAAGAAATAACATCGAGGGAAAAGGATTACAGTCAGTGGTACAACGATTTGGTGATTAAAGGAGGACTTGCCGATTACAGTGCCGTGCGTGGCTGCATGGTAATAAAACCCTACGGCTATGCATTATGGGAAAACATGCGCGATGTATTAGACAAAATGTTCAAAGATACCGGCCACGTAAATGCTTATTTTCCGCTTTTTGTACCGAAAAGCCTTTTTGAAGCAGAAGAAAAAAATGCCGAAGGCTTTGCAAAAGAGTGTGCCGTAGTAACACACTATCGCCTAAAAACAGACCCCGATAACAAAGGAAAACTCATAGTGGATCCGGAGGCAAAACTAGAAGAAGAATTGGTGGTGCGCCCAACAAGTGAAGCCATTATTTGGAATACCTACAAAGGGTGGATACAATCGTACCGCGATTTGCCTTTACTCATTAACCAATGGGCCAATGTAGTACGATGGGAAATGCGTACCCGTTTGTTTTTACGTACTGCTGAATTTTTGTGGCAGGAAGGACACACCGCTCACGCTACCAAAGCCGAAGCCGTAGAAGAAGCAGAAAAAATGCTGCATGTATATGCAGATTTTGCCGAAAACTACATGGCCTTACCCGTAATTAAAGGCGTTAAAACACCCAATGAGCGCTTTGCCGGTGCGGAAGACACTTACTGTATTGAGGCACTTATGCAAGATGGCAAGGCCCTACAGGCAGGCACCTCGCACTTTTTGGGTCAAAACTTTGCAAAAGCATTTGATGTAAAATTTAGCGACAAAACCAATAAGCAAGACTATGTTTGGGCTACTAGTTGGGGCGTAAGTACCCGCCTGATTGGCGGCTTGGTGATGGCACACAGCGATGACGACGGCTTAATATTGCCCCCAAAAATTGCCCCGCTGCAAGTAGTGATTGTACCTATTTTTAAAGGCGATGAACAAAAGGGCGTACTAGATAATACCATTCATCCGCTCGTTACCTCATTAAAAGCACTCGGCATTCGGGTGAAATACGACGATAGCGACAACGCCCGTCCAGGATGGAAATTTGCCCAATACGAAATGCAAGGTGTGCCGGTACGTTTGGCGATAGGCATGCGCGACCTAGAAAATGGCGTAGTTGAAATTGCCCGTCGCGATACCAAAGAAAAGCAAACCATTGCTCTGAACGGTATTGAATGGTATATTAAAACTTTATTGGACGAAATACAGCTACACTTGTACAACAAAGCCAAAGCTTTTCAACAAGCCAATATTACACCGGCTAACAGTTGGGACGAGTTTGTACAATTGCTAGATACCAAGGCGGGCTTTATTTCGGCACATTGGGACGGCACTCCCGAAACCGAGGAAAAAATTAAGGAACTCACCAAAGCCACTATTCGCTGCATTCCACTCAACAATCCGTTGGAAAGTGGACACTGCATCCTTAGTGTTCAACCAAGCAGCCAAAGAGTACTGTTTGCAAGAGCTTATTAAATTGATTGGATCAATACCTTTTCAAGCACAGCTATTGCTTTTTGGGCAGTTGCTGTGCTTTTTTTCTTATGACACCTACCATCACTTCAAGCACCACACACCAATACAAGGCCCTTACCGGCATGCGTTGTGTACTAGCCACTTGTGTGTTTTTGTACCACAACCGCAAATATTGGCGTGCCGATGTGCCACATTGGTTATTGCAGTTGCTCAACGAACTGCACTTGGGTGTTTCGTTGTTTTTTGTACTCAGTGGTTTTGTAATTGCCCACCGCTACTTGCCCAACCCACCAATAAATGGGCGCCCATATATCCAATATTTACTTATGCGGGTGATTCGTATTTTCCCAGTGTATTGGCTTATTGTACTACTGAGTTATGCCGATTGGGGCATTCCCAACAACCAACCGTGGTGGCTCACTTTATCGCTGCTGCACGGACTTAGCAACAAGCACAATTTAGATGGACTGGCACAAGCATGGTCGTTAACGGTAGAATACAGTTTTTATACCATCGCTCCTATTGTGTTGCATATTTGGTGTTCTTCGGTGGTACGTGCGTTAGGACTTTTGGTACTAAGCATGGTGGCTGCAATAGGTATTGGCTATGCTTGGCATGCACTCAATGGCAATCCATTTCAATTCATGTACCCTTATCAATTTGTGTTGCACAATACTTTTTTTGGTCGTTGGTACGAGTTTGCAGCGGGTATGTATTTGGCCTCAATCCTACACAAGCCACCTACTTGGCTATCCAAATGCCCCTTTCATACTACCATCGGTGGCGTGGGCTTACTAGTAACTATTTTTGTGATTGCCCAATTTGAACCCACTATTTTGGATCATGGCTACCAACATCCCATAGGCTTTTTGTGCCAAATGGTATTGGTACCGCTGTTTGCCATCGTATTGTTTTGGGGATTGATTACCCGCACTTCGTGGTTGCAAACTTTTTTGAGCAGCCAAGCCATGGTGTTGTTAGGCAATGCTTCGTTTGCGTTTTACCTCATTCATATTAGTTATGTGAATATCCGACTACGCAATTGGCATTTGTTTCCCGACCGCAATTTTGTGCTGCTGTGGCTCATTGCAACGCTGTTATATCTTTTCTTCGAAAAGCCCCTACACCAATGGTTGAAACAAAGGGTGAATCAACTGAATTAGGGCAATCGTAAAGTAATTCAATCTCCACCCCTGCTATATATTTTTGGGCATTCCCCTGCGGAGTCAGGCTATTATGCCTTACTAGTTCAGGACAGGATAACTTAAACGCCTTAATAGAAATGGCCAATCGCTACCAACTGATTTATGGCTGTTTTATAAACCATGTTACCCACTTGCAAGTTAAGCTTGCCCGGTTATAGAGTGGGTATCCCCCCTTAGGTA
>JAIXOS010000139.1 GCA_027486695.1 Chitinophagaceae bacterium
CGGCTACACGGTAGCCTTTTTGGATGATGAGCCCACCGCCGGTACTACCTATGAAACTGCATGGGCGTTGGCACCATTCATCGATAGTAATACTATTTAACCTCCCGGGATAGGTTAATTTAATTGAGGATCGGTGGGGTAATTGCTCATGAGTGCATATTCGCCTCCTAGGTTGTTCAACGCGTTTTTCCAAATAAGTTGTTCTTGCTTGGCAAATACCAACGATGGCGTAGCTTTTGTAGAAATCCACGCTTTTTCGTTGAGTTCTTCCTCTAATTGCCCTTCGTCCCAGCCACTGTAACCCACAAAAAAGCGGATATCAAATTCATTCAATTGCTTTTCTTTCAATAACACGGTTACTTCTTCAAAGTTGCCACCCCAATAAATGCCATTACCAACCAAGGTGCTACCGCCAATTACATCCGGTCGTTTGTGTATAAAATGTATGGTATCTATTTGTACAGGGCCACCCAAATACAACGGAAAATAAGTATGTGAAAAGTCGTCTATGAGTTCTCCCAAATGGTATTGATAGCGTTTGTTAACCACAAAACCAAAACTACCGGTTGCTTCGTCGTGTTGGCAAATTAATATTGCCGATCGTATAAAATTCGGGTCTTTTAAAAATGGGTCACTTAATAAAAGCATACCCGGTTGTATTGGGGTGTTCATACACTGAAAATAATACAATTAGGTATGTGAGGCTACTCTTGTTAAACAATAAAAAACCCGATATTCAACAAAATAGTTGATCGGGTTTTGAATAGGTTGTACAGTAAAAAATTACAAAGCCGGTTCTTGTTGGCTTAAACAGTGCCAACTGCCTAATCCCCAAATAACATCTACACTATCTATGCCCACCACTTTTCTGTCGGGAAATACAGATTGAATAATTTGTAAAGCTTTGTCATCGTTTACATCCCTAAATGTAGGCACAACAACAGCCGCATTGCTAATGTAAAAGTTGGCATACGACGCAGGGAGTCGTTGGTCTTCATAAATTACCGACGATGGCATAGGCAGTTCTACAATATTTAGTTGTTTGCTATTGTGTAGGCGCATTTGTTTTAAACTATGAAGATTTTCTTGCAATAGTGCATAGTTGTCGTCCTGCTTCTTGCTTTCCACCACTGTTAATACGGTATCGGTATTTACAAAGCGGGTAATATCGTCAATGTGCCCATCAGTATCATCGCCCACAATGCCCTCGCCTAGCCACAAAATATGGTTAATGCCATAGTAGTCTTCTAGATATTGCTCTATTTGTTGTTGGTTTAAATGTGGGTTTCGGTTGGGGTTCAATAAACAAGCGGTAGTAGTAAGTAGGGTGCCTGCGCCATTAAATTCTACCGAGCCTCCTTCCATTACAATACCCGGATGAAACACGGGTAAATTAAGTGCTTTGCCAATAAGTGAGGGAATTACATCGTCCAAGTCGTGTGGTGGGTATTTACCGCCCCAAGCGTTGTAGCCCCAATCTACAATGGCTTTTTGTTGTCCGTTTTGGTGTAGTAAAAATGCCGGTCCGTGATCGCGGCACCAAGCATCGTTGGTGGGATGTATAAAAAATTTGATACGGTTCAGGTCTACACCCGCTGCAAGCAAATGTTGGGTAGCAAACTGCTGCATAGCGGCATCGGCTACGTTAATGCATACCATTTCGCCCTCAGATACTTCTTTGATAAAAGTACAATAGGGTGCAAAAATGGTATCCAATTTGCCCGGCCAACTAGCTTCCTTGTGAGGCCAACTGAGCCAAGTTGCTGTGTGCAAATGCCATTCGGCAGGAAAATAGTAGCCTTGTTGCTTGGGAGTATGCATATATAGGGTTTCAGGGTATTAGCCTTTGGATGTACAAAAAAATCATTTAATCGAAATAATAAAGCAGCAATTTGCCACTGCTAATCGGCATCTACAAAACGTTTGGTAATGTTTTTGTAGCTGTCAATGCGTCGGTCGCGCAAAAATGGCCAATGTGTACGGTATCGGTCGGTGGCGTCGGTATCTACTTCTACCACAGCCACTTCTTCGTTATCGTGTGAGGCATTGTATAAAAGTGTGCCAAATGGATTTGATACAAAGGAACCTCCCCAAAATTTCATGGCACCATTTTGTTCTAAACCTACGCGGTTGACACTAACTACGTGTACACCGTTTGCTATAGCATGGCTACGCTGTATGGTTTGCCAAGCATTGAATTGTTCGGTATTAGTAGCTTCGTCTTGCGAAGTAGCCCAACCAATAGCTGTGGGGTAAAATAATATTTCGGCTCCCATCAAGCTAGTAAGGCGAGCCGCTTCCGGATACCATTGGTCCCAACAAATGAGCACGCCAATTTTGCCATAAGCAGTATCAAATGTTTTATAATCTAAATCGCCTGGTGTAAAGTAGAACTTTTCATAATAAGACGGATCGTCGGGTATGTGCATTTTTCGATATTTACCCAAATAGGTTCCATCGGCATCTAAAACGGCAGTGGTATTGTGGTATACGCCTTGCGTTCTTTTTTCAAAAAGTGAGGCAATGATGACCACATTGAGTTCTTTGGCCACATCGGCAAGTAGGTTGGTGCTTTCGCCCGGAATTTTTTCCGCTAGTTCAAAGTTTTCGTAGGCTTCTACATCACAAAAATAAAGTGAGGTAAACAGCTCTTGTAAACATACAATTTGCGCTCCTTTGGCGGCAGCATCTTTAATTTTTGCAATTGCTTTTTGCAAATTGTCGTTTTTATCGGCTGTACAACTCATTTGTACCAAACCTATTTGTACTTTGGGCATGTGTATTTGTATTTTGCCGCAAAAATAATAGATAGCGGTGGCTGTTGCGCGAATATTTTATAGGCAGTGCAACAAAAAGACAAAGAATGCTTTGGTTGATAGTGAAAGGTAAATGTTTGCGCCTTTTTATCCTTCTTTTGCAGGGAGCAGTACCTGTTGATTTGCCCTTTTCTTGAAGTCGTCTTCTTCAGTTTTTTGTATGGAGCTACTTCAACTGCTTTTTTACGCCTAAAGCAAGCTGCATGCATAGGAATATACCCATTTGCGTAGTGGAAGCAGTTACAAAGAATGATTGCGTTTTAGTTCTTGTAACAGCGCAATAATTTTGTCAAGTTTTTCAACCTCAATGGTATTGAGTTTTTCGGTGAGGGCTTCAATTTCGAGCTTGGCTTCTATATTGGTGGTATAATCGGCCTGGGCTTGTTTTCTATCCCTATCATTCTGACGGTTTTGCGACATCATGATGATGGGTGCGGCGTAGGCCGCTTGGGTAGAAAAAACTAGGTTAAGCAAAATAAATGGATACGCGTCCCAATGATAACAATAACCCACTAAATTCATGATCATCCATAGCGCCACCAAAATGGTTTGAAAAATAATAAAACGCCAAGAACCCATGCCATTGGCAACAGCGTCGGCAAGACGATGTCCAAAACTAAGTTGTTCTATGTGTTCGTCGTGCCATGTTTTGAGGGGTTGCATAGGATAGGGAAGCACCTTGTTGAATAGGTGCATGCCGTTAAAGTTAGCTAAGGCAGCACAATGCTACGGAGGTTTTTTTAGCGTTAAGGATTGCAGCGGTTACCCCACAGCCGGCATCCTGAAAGGTGGCGGCGAGGAGTATGAGCGAAAAGCCTGACCCGTAAGGGGAACGCCCAAATATATTTTTAATATGTTGTTTGATGACATTATGGCCATACATAACCACGTAAAAAGTCAGCAACCGCCATCCGTTTTTTCCCTTCTAGTTGTACCTCTGTTGCGCTGATAAAGCCATCAGTACAGGCAAAGTGCAAGTAGGTTTTTTGATCGCTCACTACTTCGCCGGGCAAATAGGTATGAGCAGCAAGTATTTTTTGTCCCAAATAAATTTTTAATATTTTGCCATGAAGTTGCGTAAAAGCTGCCGGGAAAGGACTCAATCCACGAATGAGGTTGTGAATTTGTGCGCAAGACAGTTGCCATTGTATACGGCAGGTATCGGTAAAAATTTTGGGTGCATGGTGCAAATTGGAACTTGGCAGTTGGCTTTGTGGTGTTTCGGTAAGTGTACCATCAATTAAGCCGGCAATTGTTTGTACGAGCAATGTTGCGCCCACTTGCTTCATGTAATCGTGTACTTGGCCACAGGTATCGTTTTCGCCAATGGCAAAGCTGCTTTGCAGTAAAATGTTGCCGGTATCTATTTCGTGTTGCAGTTTAAAGGTGGTAACGCCGGTTGTGGCATTGCCGTGTATGATGGCCCAATTGATAGGGGCTGCGCCACGATATTGGGGTAATAGCGATCCATGTACGTTGATGGTGCC
Source organism: Chitinophagaceae bacterium (assembly GCA_027486695.1). Classification (GTDB taxonomy): domain Bacteria; phylum Bacteroidota; class Bacteroidia; order Chitinophagales; family Chitinophagaceae; genus Parasediminibacterium. Next base: position 4,304 of record JAIXOS010000139.1, read on the forward strand.
CATTGGGGGCATGCTCCAAACCACTTCAGGCAGCATTCGAAAAGCCACCACTACTTGTAAATGGGCATTGTATTGCTGTAATTCCAATAAAAACTCAGGATCTTTTAGTTTTACGGGCTGTAAAACGGGTATGCCTTGCGCAACAGCGTATTTTTTTACCGCACTTTCGGTCAGTTTCAATCCCCTGCCTGCGGGTTTATCGGGGGCGGTAACCACGGCTACTACCGGGTAGCCGGCAAGTACCAAGGCTTCCAAAGAGGCTACTGCAAATTCGGGCGTGCCCATAAACACAATTCGCGGATAGGAAAGAGAAGGAGGTGCCATCATAGGGTGCAAAAATCGCTATTCGAAATCAGGATACAATAAATATTTTTTCCTGATTTTTTTAAATGCAGCCAACTGCAATTGCCAAGAGGCGCGAATGTTGTCTTCCGAAAGGCCTTGTTGCACTTGTGTCATCAGCAAGTTGTTGCCTGCAAGTTTGTTGAAAAAATAGTCGGTGGGTAGTTTGCTTTTAGGAATGATAAAAAAACTGTCCTTAACAGGAAACAATTGATAAGCCTTCAATAAATACTGTATTTGCAACTGTTTTCCGGTATGTTGTAACACGCTAGTTAAGTGGTTGTTATACAAATCCCAACCATAGCAAAGCGTGTTTTTGTGTTTAGGTTCGGTAGCACCTTGTTTGCTTATTGGGGTAAAAGCCAATAAAGTGTCGGGCAGTTTGGGGTGACCAAATATGCAAAATGGGTGTTCGGTGCCGCGCCCCTCGCTCAGTAAAAAAAAAAAAAAAAAGCAAGTACTTGGATACCAATATACACTAGCCATGTTGGGTAAATTGGGCGATGGAGGAATGGGTAAAGCGTATTTGCTGTGGTGTGTGTAGTTTTTACACTTGATAACGGTGAGTTTAAAATTGGTACGCGATTCTTCAAATCCCAATACTTCGGACAGCGATAGCCGTTTATCTTGTTTGCGGATATATTTCCAAGGAAGCATTTCTTCGCCTAACAACATTTTGGCATATTCGCCTATGGTCATTCCGTATACAACGGGAATAGGTTGCATGCCAACAAAACTTTTATAGGTGGGCTCCAACACCGGGCCATCAACATAAAATCCATTCGGGTTAGGGCGGTCGAGCAGTACAACAGGCTTGTTGTATTTGATAGCACTCTCCAATATTTCCTCTAACGAAGAAATGAAGGTATAAAAACGTGCCCCTACATCTTGGATATCGAACAAGAGTACATCTACCTGCAACCAATCTTCGGCACTAGGTTGCTTTTTTTTGCCGTATAACGATACCACCCGTATGCCCGTGGTGGCATCTGTATAACTATCTATTTTAGCACCAGCATCGGCTTTACCCCTGAAGCCATGTTCGGGGGCGAAAATTTTTACAATGTGTATACCCCTCTTGGTCAAGCTATCAATTAAATGCGTTTGCCCAATAGTGGCGGTATGATTGGCAAAAACCGCAACCTTTTTTCCCTTAAGTAAGGGTAGGTATTGGTTCAATTGGTAGGCACCCGGTAAAATACGACTTGGTTGAGTGGCCGTAGTGTTACGTGTGGAACCTATTTGGGCAAAGCCAACCATACTAATGGCAAGCCATCCACAAAGCCAACATACGAAATAACGAAAGCGGTAAGGATACATAGGTATAGGTAAGGGTTTTTGTAATAACGAAATTATGGCTGTTGTATTGTTAATGGGTAAAATCAGCCCTATCTCAACGTCGGTAGTTGATTATCCGTTAGAAAAGTGCAAGGCTAGTCAATAGTACATTAGGTATACAGGTTGTGCCATTGCCCATGTGGCTGTGCTGCTAAAAACTGCTACCCGTGCAGGCAATCTGATTACCTTTGTCGGGGCGTCCTAGTTCAAGCAAAGAATACATCTATATGCAGAAAAAAGTGATTGGCTATCAAAAATACTTACCGCAACCATTGTACAATTGGCTTATTCGTTTTGAGATGATTCCTTATTTAATCAAATGGTTGATTTTGTCGATAGCTATTGGATGCCTAGCGGGCAGTTCATCAGCCATTTTTTTAACTACCCTCGATTGGGTCACCGCTTATCGCAATGCCCACAATTGGGTCATAGTGCTACTCCCGTTGGCCGGTTGGGTGGTAGGTATGTTGTATTGGCATTTTGGAAAAACGGTTGCATTGGGAAATAACTTATTGATAGATACTTTGCACCATCCTACACAAAAGCCCATTCCACTATTAATGGCACCAATGGTATATGTGGCTACTCTAATCACCCATTTGTTTGGTGGTTCAGCCGGCAGAGAAGGGACTGCTTTGCAAATGGCCGGCTCTTTGGCCGATCAACTGCATAAGCCACTTGGACTAAATAGTTACGATAGAAAAATGGTATTGATAGCCGCTATCGCAGCCGGCTTTGGCAGTGTTTTTGGTACGCCCTTGGCTGGAACAGTGTTTGCATTAGAGGTATATTGTATTGGCAAAATCAATTATCAGGCCCTGTTTGCTGCATTAGCCGCCGCTTTGATAGCCGATTGGGTAACACAGCACTTATGGCAGGTTGGGCATACCCGGTATTTGATTGGTCAAGTTCCTGCACCAGATTTGGCCTTGCTAGGATGGTGTGTTTTGGCCGGAGTTGTTTTTGGTATTAGTGCAGCCGCTTTTAGTCAAGGAATGCATAGGGCGACGGCTTTTTTTCAACGCTATATAAATTATGTCCCTCTTAGAACAGTAGTCGGAGGCATACTAGTTGCGGCTGCTGTATGGTTACTAAACGATACGCAATATATTGGGTTGGGCATTCCTACTATGGTGCAAGCCTTTCAAATGCCCATGCCCGTAGTGGCTTTTTTGCTTAAAATGTTGTTTACCATTGTTACGTTGGCCTCAGGTTTTAAGGGTGGCGAAGTAACGCCCCTTTTTTTTATAGGAGCGCTTTTGGGCAATGCGTTATCGTATGGTATGCCTTTGCCGGTAGGGTTGTTAACCGGTATGGGGTTTGTAGCCGTTTTTGCAGGGGCAGCCAATACACCAATTGCGTGTATTTTCATGGGGATAGAATTGTTTGGGGCAGATAGTGGCGTTTACATTGCGGTTGCGTGTGTTGTAGCCTATTGCTGTTCGGGTAGTAGGGGTATTTATAGTCGGCAACAAATTGGCGAACCCAAGCATCCTGCATGGCAAGCCCACGCCAATGCAGCAGAAAAAGACACAAGTAGTAGTCAATAGAAAAAAGCATTTGTTGTTTTAGGGTAGTGTGAATGCCTTTGGGCATTTATTTATGCGAATGCATCAGTATTTGTAATGACATTTCTCATGTTTTCTAGGATAGGTTGTAGGTAGTTTTGGCATATCAATCAATGTGACCTACTTGTATGAGTTATTTACAACCTTCAGAAATTGCTATTCAATTTTGTAAAAGTGCCCACGTTAAAAATGCTTTTTCCAATAGCAAGTTGTTGGTATATGCATTGTTGGGCGGGGCGTACATTGCATTAGGCGGCTTACTTTCATTAGTAGTGGTTGGGGGCATGCCGGGCATTGCAGCCGCAAATCCGGGTATTACCAAATTGTTGTTTGGCAGTTTGTTTCCATTGGGATTGATTTTAGTAGTCATTGGAGGTGCCGAATTGTTCACAAGCGACTGTGCCGTTATTCCTTTTGCGGTATTACACCAACAACTGCGTGTCAAAAATGTGCTTCGAATTTGGACCATCGTTTATTTCGGAAATTTTATAGGCGCACTATTGGTGGCCTATTTTTTTGCATTTCAGTCAGGCATATTAAATGCCCAACCTTGGCACAATGCGGCTATCAGTTTGGCTATACACAAAACAGAGGGAAGTTTTTGGGTTACTTTTATTAAAGGCGTAGGGGCCAATTGGCTCGTATGCATGGCCGTTTGGCTTGCTTATGCTGCCAAAAGTATAGGCGGTAAAATTGTGGCCATGTGGTTTCCGGTCATGTGTTTTGTAACATTTGGTATGGAACACAGCATTGCCAACATGTTTTTTATACCCACAGCCATGTTTTTGGGTGCCCCAATTCAGTTACAACAATTGTTTGTAGCCAATTTGTTACCGGCAACTTTGGGCAATATAGTAGGTGGAGTTGTTTTGGTATCGTTGCCCTATTGGTGGATGTTCCGACAACAAGTACAGGCAGCAAATACCAACGAACCGGCCTGCACAACTTCTCCCGAAAGTGTACCTAGCCATTTAATGACCCCCTCATTCAGCAACCAACTAAATTAAAATAATCATGGAAAGTGTAATTGATGTACGTGCGCCCTTTATTAGCGGCAACTGGAGTACAAGTATAGATGTGAAGGATTTTGTGCGGAAAAATGTATCGCCTTATGAAGGAGATGCTTCCTTTTTAGCCGAAGCCACCGAGGCTACACAGCAATTGTGGCAATTGTGTTTACAAGCCATGAAAGAAGAGCGACAAAACAATGGTTGTAGAGATATTGATACCCAAACCATATCTACCATAACTAGCCATGCGCCGGGGTATATAGATAGAACGTTGGAAAAAATCATTGGTTTACAAACCGATACGTTGCTCAAGCGTGCCATCAAACCTTTTGGAGGTGTTCGTGTAGTAGAAGGTGCTGTAAAAGAAAAAGGAGCCACTATTGCCCATCAGGTGAAAGAAATTTTTGAATATGTAAAGGACCACAACAGTGCTGTATTTGCCGCCTACGACCCGGAAATTTTATCCTTTCGTTCCAAAGGTATTTTAACCGGATTGCCCGATAATTATGCCCGGGGTAGAATTATTGGCGATTACAGAAGGTTGGCGTTGTATGGTGCGGATACTTTAATTGCCGCCAAACAAGCCGATAAATTAGCGATTGATGGCGAACTAACCGAACACCAAATTCGTTTGCGGGAAGAAGTGACCGACCAAATACTGGCGCTTAAAAGCATTAAAGAAATGGGTGCTATGTATGGCCTCGATTTAAGCAGGCCGGCTCAAAATGCACAAGAGGCCGTACAGTGGGTTTATATGGCTTATTTGGCCGCTGTGAAAGAGCAAGATGGAGCGGCTATGTCGTTAGGGAATGTGTCTACTTTTTTGGATATCTATATTACCCGCGATATTGCCGAAGGCTTTTTAACCGAAGTAGCCGCACAAGAATTAATAGACCAATTTGTGATGAAGCTACGCATGGTACGCCATTTGCGTCCGGGTGCCTACGACGATATCTTTGGCGGAGACCCTACTTGGGTAACCGAAGCAATAGGCGGACAGTTTAACGATGGACGAACCAAAGTAACCAAAACCGCATTTCGCTTTTTACAAACCTTATACAATTTAGGAGCTTCGCCCGAACCCAATTTAACGGTACTGTGGAGTCAGCAATTGCCCGAAGGATTTAAAGCTTTTTGCGCTCAAGTTTCTATCGACACTTCTTCCATCCAATACGAAAACGACGATTTAATGCGTCCGTGCAGAGGTTCCGATGATTATGGCATTGCTTGTTGTGTATCGTATCAAGAAATTGGTAAACGCATACAGTTTTTTGGTGCCCGTACCAACTTGCCCAAAACGTTGTTGTTGGCATTGAACCAAGGCCGGGAGGAAAAAGAAGGCGCCATAGTAGTAAAAGCGATTCCCGAAATAAAAAATAATATTTTACAATATGAGGAGGTGTTGGCCAACTTTAAATTAGCCATGCAGCAAGTTGCAAGGGTATATTGTAAGGCCATGAGCATCATTCACTACATGCACGATAAATACTATTACGAAAAAGCACAAATGGCATTCATCGATACCAATCCCGGAATTGACATTGCTTACGGTGCTGCCGGTATCTCTATTATTGCCGACTCTTTATCTGCTATCAAATATGCACAGGTAACAGCAATACGCAACGAACAGGGTTTAACCACTGGCTTTTCTGTAGTGGGCGATTATCCAAAATATGGCAACGATGACGATAGGGTAGATACCATTGCACAAGAAATTGCAGCGTATTTTTTTGAACAATTAAATGCCCATAAGACATACAAAAATGCCGTTCCTACCATGTCGTTACTTACCATTACCTCTAATGTTATGTACGGTAAAATGACGGGTGCAACCCCCGATGGTCGTTTGGCGGGCGAACCATTTGCTCCTGGAGCTAACCCCATGCATGGCCGCGATACTAACGGCGCTATTGCTTCGCTCAATAGTGTGGCAAAGCTTAACTACCGCTATGCACAAGATGGTATTTCCAACACCTTTTCAATGGTGCCTAAATCGTTGGGCAATACTACCGAACACCAAATTGATAATTTGGTAGCCGTATTAGATGGCTATTTTGCCAAAGAGGCGCAGCACTTGAATGTGAACGTGCTGAATAGAGAAACATTGATGGATGCATACGAACATCCTGAAAAATATCCTCAATTAACCATTCGGGTTTCTGGATACGCAGTTAATTTTATCCGACTTTCCAAAGCTCATCAATTGGAAGTGATTACGCGCACTTTTCATGAAAGTATGTAGTAGAAGGCAGAAGGTAGAAGGCAGAAGGTAGAA
>JAIXOS010000056.1 GCA_027486695.1 Chitinophagaceae bacterium
GATCACTTACCTATTTATGTACAATTTAAAAAGCCCTGATTGTAATGGCTATGCAGTAGTTGTTGTTTCTATTTTTTCCACTACAATCAAATCGGCCAAATCAACATGCATAGGCAATTGGCCTATTTGTACGATGGCTCTTTTTCCCCGAATTTCTTGCACCTTGCCCACTTGGTAATTTTTTCGAAGTTTTACAAGGGCACCTACCACTATTTCGGTTGCCAATTCTTTGTATTTGGTATCTACTTTTTTAGCTAGCTTATTCACCACAATTTGCTCTTTACTTTTAAAAAGCAACGATTGTAAGTTTTTCACTACTTGATTTTTGTCTTCCGCTTTTTTCCAATCTAAAACTACTTGTTTCAGTTTGCGCTCCATATCTTTTAGATAAGCAATCTTTTCGTTAGACACCTGATTTTGGTGCTTTAAAAGCTCTATTTGTTGTGCGTGTTTTTCTTTTTGTAATACCGATTCCAATTCTTTTTTCAGCAATTCATTTTCACGAAGTAGTTTACCAAGTGCTTTTTTCTCTTTATCAAGGTGCTGAACATCCTGCTCTGTTTTATTGAGCAACCGATCGAGTTTAAAATGATCTTCATCTACAAATTTGCGTGCCCTATTGATCAAATGTTGTGGCAGTCCTATCCGCTCTGCAATAGCAAAAGTGTAACTGCTTCCGGGTTTACCAACCATTAATTGATACATGGGTAACAAGCGGACTTCATCAAATTGCATGGCGCCATTAATGATACCTTTTGTATGGTTGGCCATGACTTTCAGATTTAGGTAATGCGTAGTTACAATGCCTATAGCATGGCGTCTGCCCAATTCTTCCATAATTACTTCCGCAAAAGCACCGCCTAAATTTGGGTCGCTACCACTACCCAACTCGTCAATAAAAAACAGTGTTTTCCCGTTGGCAATTTCAATAAAGTACTTCATGTGCATCAAATGCGAGCTATAAGTACTTAACTCAAACTCAATGCTTTGGGTATCGCCAATATGAATAAAGAGTTGTTTAAAAATGCCCATTTGCGAAGTAGGATGCACCGGCACTAGTAATCCGCTCTGAAGCATCATTTGGTTTAGCCCAATGGTTTTCATGGTCACCGTTTTGCCTCCCGCATTCGGACCGCTAATCACCAAGATGCGGTTATCGGCATCTAATTGCAGTGTTACGGGTACAGTTTGCTTACCGCTAACTTTGTTGTACAAATACAGTAACGGATGGTAAGCATCTTTCAATGCCAAATGGGCTTTGTCCAATACATTGGGCATATGCGCGTTCATGTCTATGGCCAACTTGGCCTTTGCCCGTATATAATCGAATAAAGCAATAATTTCCAGATATGACATAATCAGCGATGCATACACCGACAACTTAGCCGTTAATGCTTTTAGTATTCGTTCAACTTCGCGGCTTTCTTCGTGTTCTAAGCTAAATACGGCATTATTGAGTTCAATGGTTTCTTCAGGCTCTATAAAAGCCGTTTTTCGGCTATCGCTTTCGCCATGTAAAATGCCTTTTATTTGTCGTTTGTGTTCGCTAAACACGGCAACCACACGCCGGCCATTGCTAAAGCCTTCTTCTATATCGGCGGTATATCCGGCTTTATTTAACTTGGCTACTACTTTTTCAAACATTCTCCGCAGTTCGTTTCTGCGCTTGTACAAGCTCATGCGTATTTGGTACAATTCTTCGCTTGCGTTGTCTTTTACCACACCACTTTCATCGAGTACCTCATCTATGCATTCAGCAATTATTTTTTCATAGTAATGCTGCTCAATCACTTTAGCCATAGCGCTATAAGCCAACCGGCGTTCATCATCAAACCACCTGAAGATGCTTGCCGCATTATTGAGTAACCGCCTAATTTGTATCCATTGCTCACCACCTAAAGTAGCCCCGGGAATGCCCAATAATTTTATTTCCTGCTGAATATGTGCGGTAAAGTCGATTGGAAAATAAGCCTGCTGTTGCAATAGCAATTTGAACTCATGCGTTTGGTGGAGTTCCAATTCTATGAAGTCTTTTTTGGTGTGAATTCGCAAATGTTCGGCACGCCGTTGTGCCAATACCGTTTTGCAGTGTTCCTTTAGCAACAATTTTACTTTATCAAACTCCAATTGTTGTAAAGCTGTATCGGGATATAAACGCATGTAATAAAATAACTAGTGATAATAGGTTTGCAAAGTTAAGTAGAAAGAGATGAGATGTAGGTTGTAATCTAGGTTGTAATCTAGGTTGTAAGTTGTAGGTTACAAGTTATAAGTTTAGCGCCCGTACTACAACCGGGACAACCACTTCATAACAATGTTCTGTTCGGCATTATTATATACAAAAAAGTGACTTTTCTTGAATGCAGTGGTTGTTGCCATACAGCCATGTATGTGTAACCTACTTTATCCAAAAGCAGTAAAGGAATTATCACGCTACTGCCATTGTTAAAAATCATTGTTGTCCGATAAAAAGCTAAAAGGGAAGCATTTCTGCGTCCCTTTTTGTTGTTTTGAAGTTACCACACTTTCAAACAATGAATCAAAGTAACAATTATTTCGGACAGCAC
>JAIXOS010000426.1 GCA_027486695.1 Chitinophagaceae bacterium
CGCAACGAAAGTTCGGAATGACTACACTGCTGAATGGATTGAAAAAATTCTATGAAGTGTATGACGGTTGGAAAATGGCTGTAGATGTGGGTACACGGTAGGATTGAAGCGGTTACCCCGCAGCGCAGCGAGGAGTATGAGCGAAAAGCCCGACCCGAAGGGGAACGCCCCACCACTTTTTTTATGACATACCATTGGTTATTTAGCACTTTATCAACCAAGCAGACTAACCATTTTATAGGATTCTACTCACCGTCACTACTATGCAAATGCAACAATATACCCTTGTTTTAGGCGCTTCGGCCAATCCGGAACGATATAGCTATATGGCCATACAACTGTTGTTGGAAAAAGGACACCCCGTTTATGCTATTGGCAGTAGCAATAGTACCGTTCATGGAGTTTCGATTGTTACACAACCCACGCTTTGGCCCAATGTGGCAACGGTTACTTTGTACCTCAATCCGGCTTTGCAAAAAAGCTATTACCAATACCTAATGCAATTGAAGCCACAACGCATCATCTTTAATCCCGGTACTGAAAATCCCGAATTGGCGGCCTTGGCGCAGCAAAACGGCATTGAAGTAATAGAGGCTTGTACCTTGGTGATGCTGCGCACCTATCAGTATTAAAAAATAAAAACATAAAATAGACATACATTGGCCTTGTACTAACAAGTTGTTAATAATTAAGTAACCCCAACTTGTTGCTGATTACTCACAAAATGGGTAAATTACACAAACTTCTTTTTTATGCATTGGCGAAAATTTAATGGAGAACCCATTGTGTTGCCGATTAAAGAAGCTGTAACAAATGCAATTATTAGCGAAACAAAGAAAGGCATTAAACTAAAAGTTTGTATTGGCACCGATAGTCAGGTAAAAGGCAATGAAACCGAATTTGCAACTGTGATAGTTTTTTTACGCGAGCACAATGGTGGTTTTATGTACATCCACAACGAACGTACCCGTTTTAAATACCATTTAAAGGAACGGATGCTGACCGAGGTGGCCAAGAGTATTGAAATAGCTTACGAACTATGCGACTTGTTTATAGAGCACAACATTGCTATGGAAGTACATGCCGATATCAATACCGATCCGGCCTTTAAAAGCAACGACGCCCTTAAAGAAGCAATGGGCTATATTTTAGGGATGGGTTTTGCTTTTAAAGCCAAGCCCGATGCTTTTGCAAGTAGCTGCTGTGCCGATAAGATATGCAACTAGCCGCATATATTTGGCGTATTGAAATGAAATTCCATGGACTTTTGATAGGTTAGATTTACAACCAATATACGGTTTCCATCGCCTCATTAACGGCTACATGGTAGCCGAATGATTGTTATGTGCCAAGGGCCGGTACTTCTATATAGCTGCATGGGCGTTGGCACCGTTCAACAATTTACCTCTTGGCAGCTGCCCGCAATGAGCATTTAGCTAGTTTCAATATCGTGGCAATAATATACACAAAAAAGCCCGATGTCTATTCAACTGACAACATCGGGCTTTTGTAAATTTAGTTAGGGATTCCGTTTATGGAGTAATGATCAACGATTTTGCACCATTGATAGATACCAATTCAAGCGCAAACGTTAAATCTTGTCCTGCCAAAGGATGGTTGGCATCAAGGGTAACGGTTTCTTCTTTAATATCGGCAATTACCACCGGAAACTGTTGTCCCGTATTATTGCTCATACTCAATTGCATACCAATTTCCGGAACCATGTCGGCAGGAAATTGTTCTTTTGGAAATTCAATCAACATATCGGCTTGTCTTTCGCCATAAGCTTGGGCTACCGGAATTACCACTGTTTTTTTCTCACCAATCGACATGCCGGTTACGCCATTGTCGAAACCTTCAATTACCATACCGCTTCCTACTTCAAACTCTAGTGGTTCTCTACCATTTGAGCTATCAAAAGTAGTTCCGTCGGCTAGCGTACCATGATAATGTACCTGAATGGTATCGCCTTTTTTAACTTGTTGCATATTTGTTGTTTTACGATGTATTAAATAGGAACTCGTAGCTTGTAGGGTTAAGGGGGAGATATCTAACGGTGCTTTAGAAGGCTTTCTTTAACGCTTAAGTGTGGTTTCCGTGTGCGAATGTAAAGCAAGCAAGCATATAGGGCAATTAATTTTGTGCCAACTAATGCGTACCTTATACTAATTGTGGGCTTTAATACCATCTCTTTGGGATATTGGGAACTTTGCTACCGCTTTTACCAAAATTGTATAGGCACTTCGTTCAAGGTAATCCAAACCTGTTTTGTTGTAATCGGCAATACACTTCGCACGCGCAAAGGCGCATCGGCAAGTTGAACCATTACTTCATAATGGCTACCGGCAAAAGCGGTTGCCTTTACTAGGGCAGGCACTCCGTTGCTTTGCCCCGATGCTGCTACTTGAAAATAGGTAGACCGTACCATCGGTTGCTGATTGGGTACCTGCTGTATGCGCAGTGCTTCCTGCTGTAAAGGTGTTAACATTTGAAAATCGCCCAACAAGCCAGCAACATAGCTGTCGGCAGGCTGGTAATACACTTGTTGGGGACTGCCTATTTGTACCATTCGCCCGTGCTGCATAACCAAAATACTATCGGCCCAAGCAAGTGTATCGGAAGGATCGTGCGATACCAATACGCAAGTAATTCCTAGCTGCTGACCAATATCGTCCAACACCTGCTTCATTAGCAGTTTGGCTGCATAATCCAAGTTGGTAAAGGGCTCGTCGAGCAGCAATAAGCTAGGATGTTCAAGCAGTAGCTTAGCCGTTGCTATACGTTGCTTTTCCCCTCCCGATAATTGGTCGGTTTTTCGCTTGAGCAAATGATTGATGCGGCAAATATCAAAAATATGGTGGGTAGCATCGGTGGTTAAGCGGTTAACAAAACTCAATATTTCTTCTACCCGATAATTGTTGCGCAACTCAAAATGCTGCGACAAATACGCTATGCCTTTGTTGCCGGGTAACAATTGCTCTTCCGGACCCAATAGGCGGCGGTTTTCAAAAAATACACGTCCGCTATCTGTTTGCAACAATCCGCCCACAATTCTCAGTAAAGTACTTTTTCCGCTTCCGGTACTTCCAACTATAGCTAAGCGGTGGTGCTGTACTAATGATAAGCTAAAAGGTTGCAAAGCCGGCTGCCCATTCAGTTGCTTGCTGATGCCGTCAATCAATAAAAAAGGGGTTTCAGCCATGTGCAGCCTGCTTTAGTTGTAGATAAACGTACGTAATGATTGGCACTAATTCAATACTCGAAAAGGCATTAGTGCTGCTGCAAAGATGCTGCACTAATGCCTAATACTCAAAAAACAATCTAGTGTAAAGGCCAAATCCGCAAGTTTATCCTTGGTTTCTACGCTTGTAAGCATAGCCAATACCTCCTGATAGTAGTATCAAACTCAATCCACCATCGAGCGGTGCAGCCGGTGGCACAGGAGGTGGAGGCAAAGGCGTATCTAACACTTGTGGTGTGCCGCTTTCTACACTCGGCGCTTGGGCTTGGGTTAATGTAGGCGATAGTGCAATGGTCGCAATAGCACACATACTTAGGATTTTCTTCATCATATTTGGTTATTTTGTTTTTACAAAGGGTGCATTGGCAACAATAAGTCCGTTACTAGATTTAATAACTACCTGATAATTGCCCGGTGGTAATGAATGAACGTTTAACAGGGTACTATTTGCAGCATTGCTATAGGCAATAGCCTGCTGTTGTAGTGCCAATCTGCCATCGGCATGAAACACCATGATATTCATATTGCTACCCCCAATTGGTGCAAAATCTACATGCAGCTCGTCCTGCACCGGATTGGGGAAAAGCTTGATAAGCACCTGTTGACTAGCCGGCAACAAATTAGGGGCAGATTCCGTGGCTAGTTTAGGACTAGTAGCGGCCATTTTAAATGCCGTATAGCCGTTAGGTGTACTTCCGCCATACTGTGCCGTTATTGTTTCTGTTACCCCTAAATTACTGGTAGCCGTTAACCTAGCCGTTATTCTCCAGTTAGTAAAACTACCTGCCCAAGCTACGGATGGCATATTAAACGTACCTGCCCAATTTACATAGGTATAATTTGTAGGTATCCAAGTATAATCGAAAGTCCACGTGTAGGATACGATGGTACCACTTACAATGGTAGAAGGCGCGGCGGCGGCATTACCATAAAAAGTTAAGTAGCTATTCACAGGATTGAAGTTAATAGCAATTTGCGCTTTGGGTACTATTTGTACATTAATGCTTTGTGTTTGGGTATGCACCGTATTTCCATTGGCATTGGTAACCGTTAATACAATGGTTTTATTGCCACCTGTGGGGTAAGTATATTTGGCAGTCATGCCGGTTGCGGTGTTGCCATCGCCAAAATTCCAGCTATACAACAGCTTGCCTGCAGCGTCGTTTACCTTGGTAGCAGCTGCCGAACATTCAACTACCGGAAGGCTATATTTATTATTGTTGTAATTGATATTTGTTGCTAACGATGCAATAGGCGTAATATAATATTCAACTATTTTAGTAACCGTATGTGTTAATTGCCCCCTTGTATTGGTAACAGTTAGCACTACCGTATACTTACCACCACTCGCGTAAGTATGGTTAACTACCGCACCACTTCCTCGGGCAGTGCCATCACCAAAATCCCAATCGTACAGTAAGGTACTTTCTGCATCGTTGGTTTTAGAGCTACTACCATCTAAACGCACTACCAACGCAGCATTGTCAACGCTTGTACGTGCAAACACAAAACTTGCCGTTGGTTGGTACAGCATAGTTGCTACGGTTTGGGAAAAAATTGACACTAACCCTCCGTTGGTATTGGTAACGGTAAGTGTAATTGTCCGTTTGGCTGCTGCATTTTGATACACATGTGCATTGGGCAAAATACCGTACTCAATTGGGGTACTATCGCCAAAATTCCAAGCATATAGTAGTTGTACAGGTGTTTCAGCCACCGAACTGTTGTTGGCAGCAACGCTTACAATGGCTTTCCCCTCGTTATTGAATGTAACGGCATTGAGTGCAAAAGCAGCTATCGGCTGTAGGTAGAAAAAGGTATCCTTGGTAGCTGTGGCAGTACAACCAACATTACTCGTAACCTTGAGGGTAGCAGTATAAACACCCCCTTTTGTAAACTGCATTGGGCCAACTATAGCAGCTGTACTTGTTTTGGCACCCTCGCTATTGGTGTATAACCAAGCATATTGTGCAATAGTGCCTCCGGGATCGGTTGCGTTACTCGTATAGGTAATTTGTGGATTATTGGTAGGTTTACCGGCGTTGTTAATAGTAGTGGTAAAGCTTGCAATTGGTTTGCTCAAAAAAACAGGCTTAACCAAACTATCGGCACAACCTTTTTCGCTAATCGCGGTGAGTTTGGCTATATAAATACCGGCACTTGTAAACAATACCCGCGTATTGGCGGTTAGTGCATTGCCTTCTCTGTACCGAATGGAACCCGTTCCAAAACTCCAACGATACTGCATAATACCGCTTTTGATGGTGCTATTGTTGATAAATGAAAAATCAGATTCTGCGTTATGGCATTGTAATATGCTATCGCCACTCATCATTTTGGTATCCAAATACAAAATATAATTGGCCTTTGGTGCAGGATACACTACCACGGGTAACATAATGGAATCGAGCACTTTACAAACACCTTTTTGGTAGGTTACGGTGAGCTTGGTATAATAAGTGCCGTCTTTGGCATAAGTGTAGGTTGTAGAATTACCTGTTGCAATAGAAGCATTTTCGCCCAATTGCCATTGTGCCGTTATATCGGCAGTCGTTAATCCGGCATTATTGGTAGCGGTATTGGTAAATACAAACCGATTGTTATTGGCACAAACTGCTTGTTGATCTACAGCTATTGCAGCCTTTAAAGTAGGACAAATGATCACATTCCTCCTACTGCTATCGCTACACCCACTCATTACATCAGTTACCTTTAATTGGGTGAGGTAATTACCGGGTTGAGCAAATTGCTGCAAGGGATTGCTGAGCGTAGAAACAGTGCCATCCCCAAACTGCCATTGGTAATTGAGATAGCCCGAAACAGTAGTACAACGATTGATGTATTGAATAGTGGTATCCGAAGCATTTTTTCCAACGAAATCAAATGCCGCAACCGGATTGGCATTGACGGTGATTGCCTGTGTGGTAACAATACTATCTTGTTGGTAGTAAACGGTTAAACCTACGATATATTGGCCGCTTTGGGTATAGGTTTTGGAAGGATGTGCTTGTGTGGAAGTAGTGCCATCGCCAAAATCCCATTTATAAAGGATACCAATGTCTTTGGTAGATTGATTGGTGAATTGATAATCATTGCCCCGCAAACACTGAACAGGGTTATTGATGGCAAAAGCAGCAGTAAAGCTTTTGCCATTCATGGTTACCCGCACAGTTTGGATCATACTATCGGCGCATCCGACATCGCTTGTTACTAGTAACTTAACGGCATAGGTACCGGCACTTAAATAGTTTTTGAGCGGATTACTTAAGGCCGAAGTAGTGCCATCGCCAAAATCCCAAACAAACTGTATGTTGCCACTTGGAATGGAAGAGGAAGATAAAAAGGTATAGCTGTTGCCATTTTGGGTATTTGGCAAAATAGAAAAAGCTACTTGAGGCATTGGATTTACCCAAACTACCTGACTGCTGTAATAGTCCACGCCCTTACTTGTACCTACAAGCGTAATATTGTACGAGCCAAATGTAGCATATTGATGTACAACCGTATCGGAAGCGGCAAAAGTGCCATCTCCCAAATCCCATTTGTAGGTGGCATCATTGGCGCCGGTACTCGTATTCACCAATACAAATTGGTGTTGCTGAATGCATTGCACCCGCTGATTGATGGTAAATGAGGGTACAATTTGTGCAGTTAAACGAATGGCGCCCAATAGGTATAAAATTACCCATGCGCACCGTTTAAGAGGTACAGCTTTACTAGTTCTCATTGCTAGTGTTAATTTCGGTTTTGTGTAATATTCTAAGCCTTTGATAACTCTAAAACGTCATTATGTGAAAAAAATTGTTGTTTTCTGCTTAAAAAATCCTAAAATAATATTGGGAGCAAGAAATTAAAAAATAACCCATGCGTGGGAAATAGCAATTGACTGAATGAGGGCTATTAATTGAAATAGAAGGGAACTATCTTAAAGGAATTGCGTACATAATTACAAGGCAAGGTTACGAGTAACAATTTGTGAATGTATACAAAAAAGGATAGTTATATAATTGGAAGCAGTTGTAAAATGAAAACATACCCGATCCACTGTGTGATGCTCAAAAATGAGTGGCGTTACGGTAAAATAAAATTATCGTAAGCAAAGCTTACCAAATGGGTCAAACTTTTTACATTAAATCGTTTGTACATGGGCAAAATCCGCTTTTCTATTGCCGATGGAGATACATTAAATAGGGCTGCAATTTCTTTAAACGACATGCCTTTAGCCACTAACGCAAGTGCTTCTTTTTCTTTGCCGGAAATTACGTAGTTATAAAACAGCGTTTTGTTCAAAACTTCTTCAAATTGGGCTTTATCAGGGCCATATGCCGAATAGCGCATCACTTTACCAAAGCGGATGTTGTGGTTTATTTGAAACCGACCAATGATGGAAACCATTTTGCCCTGATAGCTTTCCAATACACCTACTCTTGCCGTAATAGGCACTTCGCTGCCATTTTTGTGTACTTTTTTCTGTTCAATCAAAAAACTGTATTTCTCTAAATCTTCCTTCACGGTTTGTATAAACTGCAAAGCCTTATCGTTTACTTCATGAACAAAAGGCGCAAAGTCGGGCGCGGTCATATTTACAATACCCAACATATTTATTTCGGTATCTTTATAGCCAAGCACTTCTTCCCAACCATCGGCATAAACCATTCTACCTTCTGCAAAGGAGTAAATGTATACACTCTCTTCGGCAAACTTGGGAATGGTTTTTTTAAAATGCAGTGCCCTTTCGGTGGTTAAGTCGGCCGGCACATCAGTAATAAACGACTTTGAATAAGCACCTAATTGGTTCATAGATTGTTTCATAATCAAACCTTTAATACAAAAGTGTTAGCAAAACAACTGTGTTTTTTCGCAGTTGACTTTCGTGTACAAACCCAATAGTTTTGCATGATTGTATTATTTGTATGTAGTTGTTGTTGCGCACTTACATAGTGATATTGCTGATTAAAAAGCAACTATTTAAATGCCTACAACGCATTTACAAATATAATTGTAAAGATTATACCTGTTAAAAACTCCCAGTAATTAACAGGTATAATAAGGTTTACAGTAATACAAACAATTGAAAACATATACAAATGTTGTTACGAAAAATATTTAAAACGTGTTGAGATTTACTATGGGGGTAAAAAACAACGACCGGGAGTAACTACTTCCGGTTTTTTGTTGCCTTTAAGCACCCAAGTTGAACGGTGCCAACGCCACTGCCGCCTAATAGCAGCACTAGCCCTTGGCTCACCCACATAAAAAGGCTACCATGTAGCCTCCATCTCTCCTTTTTTCTGAATGGCCGATGCCCATTACTACCACCAAACGATACACGCTACTCGTACAAAAAAGGGGTTACCATGCATAAAATGCATTTCTGTTACGGGTGCCGCCTCGTTTTGCAACCTACCTTCTGTAGCCAATTGGGTTTCTTTCTAGTGGCAATTGAATGCGTTTTGCAACAAAATGTGCCATTCGTTAACAGTTGTGTTTTAGCAAATGGCCTAGTTGTCTTTTGGTGTTTGGGGATTGGTTTTGTGTGCAAGTTGGTTGATCCTTCAATTGCCTAAATCACTACCAATCCTCTACGTACCGCTTCTAAAGCCATTCCTACCCTACTTTGCACGCCTAATTTATTGAATAGTTGTTCGCGCATAGCATCTACCATTCTTTCTGTAATGTTCATTTTGGCGGCAATCATTTTGTACGTTTGATCGGTACAGGCCAATTGTAAAAATGTTAATTCCTTTTCGGTAAACTGTGTATTCTTTTTTTCCAGTTCCAAGAGGCGTCGAAAGTGGACATTGGAAACATCGGCATTGTAATAGCCATTGGCATCAATATCGTGCAAGGCTTTTTCCAATTCATCGGGATGCATATCTTTTAGCAAATAGGCGCAGCAACCGGCTTTGATCATATCAATAATCATGTTGTCGTTGTCGTTCATGGATAAAGCAACCACTTTCGTGTGGGGATAGCGGCAAACCAATTGCCGTGCTGTAGCCACACCATTGAGTACGGGCATGTTTACATCTAACAGCACCAATTGTGGCGGCTTTTGTAATGTATCAATCTTATCAAGTAGTTCCTGACCATTCAGTCCTTCGGCTACAATATCATAATTACCAAAAGCCTCTAGCATCATGGCTAACGACTTTAAAAACAATTGGTGATCATCGGCAAGTGCTATGGTAATTTTGTTCATGGCTTGGCTTTTTTTAGAAAATAAAAATCGGTTGCGCAAGGCTAGCCGTAAGTATGGTTTGGTTGCAGTGCTGAGGTTGGTTGCTTGAGTAAAACAAGGTTTTTTTACAGTCGAAAGCAGGTTTTTTCGATAAAAAAAGAACCCAATGCTAGCCCCCAAAAAGTATCTGCGAACAATTAAAACAAAAGTTAAACAGCGGTTTCATACGGTTGTTCTGCTTCGTTTTCCTTTTCAATTATTGGAATAGAAATGGCTATGGTAGTGCCTTTGCCTTCGTGGCTTGTCCACACAACCTTACCCTTTAACAAGCCAACCCTGTGTTTAATATTGGTAATGCCAATGCCTTGCAAGGGTATATCTTGGGTATGAAACCCAATGCCGTTATCAGCAATGGTAATTTGAATCTCGTGCGAAGCGGCATCTACCACTGCCAATATATCAATTTGTGTTGCTTGTGCATGTTTAATGGCATTTTGTAATGCTTCTTGTACTATTCTAAACAGTACTACTTGTTCGTCGTTGCCTAGAGGCAGTGCGGTGGGGCAAACAAAATGAACAGCATGTTGCTTGGCCGCGGTGATGCGCTCGGCTTCTGTTTGTAGGTTAACGGCAAAATCGAACTGTGCAAGCCATTCGCTACTGAGGGTTTTGCTCAGGGTTCGTATTTCGTTTATGGCTTTACTGAGGGTATCTTCTGCCAATAGCAAGGTTTCCGGTACCTGCGGCATGCCGCGAGTAGCTACTCCTATAAGCATTTTGGTACTGTTGAGCAGTTGCCCAACATTGTCGTGCAGTTCTTTACCCAATAATTCGAGGGTAGCTTCCTGCGTTTCTAATTGGGTTTTGACCATCGTAAGTTGGTATTGCGACTTCATTAATGCTTTTTCCTGTAAAAAAATGTTGTTGCGTTTGCGGTAGAGTATGGCAAAAAACAACAGTAACAATACAATCAGCAGCATAATGCCGCCAATAATTAGTAGTGTTTTGTGGTAGATTTGAAAAGAATC
>JAIXOS010000396.1 GCA_027486695.1 Chitinophagaceae bacterium
AAAGTATTGGCAGAGAGCAATAACAATAGCAAAAAAGCGAATTTGTTCATGTACATTTTTAAAGTATTTTTTGTTTTTATTTATTTCTTTGTTGCCCAATATCCTGTGGTAGCAAATGTATATTTACCCGAACCTACCTGTAGAGTGATGCCCTCTTTTTTGGCTGAAGAAAATTTAATTTCCTTTACCTCTGTTAAAGGCCTTCCACTTTCAGTGATTGCATCTGCGGATTTTGCTGGTAAATGAATGGTAGCGGTTGTATTCACGGGAATTTCCACTTCTACAATTAATTGATTGCCTTCTAATTTCCAATGCGATGCTAAAAGGCCATAACGGGTTTGCAAATCCGCATTCATATACGTAAAATTGCCGCCCGGATGCGGTTCAATAATGCTATGTTTATAACCTGCCGCACCTTCTTGAATACCTGCTGCTATACGATACATCCAATCGCCAATGGCACCGTAAGCATAATGGTTAAAGGAATTCATACCCACACTTTGAAAGCTGCTATCCGGTTTTTGACCATCCCAACGTTCCCAAATAGTAGTAGCGCCCATTATTACAGGATACAACCATGAGGGATAGGTTTTTTGTAGTAACAATGTATATGCAACAGGGGTATGGCCAAACCGAGAAAGTACATGGCATATATAAGGCGTGCCTAAAAAACCGGTAGTAATATGATCGTTGTATTGATGAATATTATCTACCAAACGTTCAGCTGCTTGTTGCCGCTTGTGTTCGGGCAACATATCAAAATGCAGCGCTAACACATACGCTGTTTGTGTATTGGAAACAAGGGCACCATTAGGTGTCATGTATTCATTTGTGAACGCATTTTTTATGTCATTTAATAAGTGGGTATACGCTTTTACATCATTTGTTTTACCCAATATTTCTGCGGCATTAATAAGCAATTGTGTAGAATAAGCAAAAAAGCATTGCGCAATCATACTCTTATCTGTAAGAGCGGATCTTCCTTTATCGTCATTATCAGGACGGAAAAACAACCAATCGCCAAAATGAAATTTTTCCTTATTCCAAAGATGGTTTACACTTTTATTTTTCATGTAATCAACCCATGCTTTCATACTGGCATATTGGTTTTCCAGTATGCCAGTATCACCATAAGCCATATACATATTCCATGGAAGAATGGTAGATACATCTGCCCATCCGGTAGATCCGCTTTCATTGGGCGATTTGAAAAAAATATTTGGAACCACATGCGGCACACGTCCATCGGGTAATTGGTCAGCCGCCACATCTTTCATCCATTTTGTAAAGAAATTATATACGCCTCTATTATAAGCGGCTGTTCGTGCAAACACCTGTGCATCGCCAGTCCATCCTAAGCGTTCATCACGTTGTGGGCAATCGGTAGGAATATCCAGAAAATTGCCTTTTTGCCCCCATTCAATATTGCTTTGTAATTGATTGATTAGAGGATTGCTTGTTGTAAACGATCCGGTTTTTGGCATATCTGAGTACAAGGCTACGGCCTTAATATTTTCGAGATTAATTTCGCCCCGAACCCCTACAATTTTAATGTACCTAAATCCATAAAAAGTAAAATGAGGTTCAAAATATTCCTCGTCATTACTAGCTAAAACATAGGTACTTAGTGCCGCCGCTTTGCGAAGATTGCTCGTATAAAAATTTCCTTCTTTGTCTAATATTTCTGCATGATAGATGCGAATGGTATCTCCTTTATTTCCTTTTATTTTTAGCGTTTCAAAACCAACTAAATTTTGGCCAAAGTCAATTACTTTTTCTCGTTTAGGGGTGGTAATGAGTTTTATTGGGCTAAAGACTTCCTGTTTACGAACAGGCTCATTGTAGGTTGCCACCAAGTTATTGAATGGGTAATTTACAACTTTTACATGGCTCCATGATGCGTCATTAAACTTTGGTAGCCTCCAACCAATCGTTGCTTTGTTGGCATCAATTGTTTCACCGTGGTAAATTTCAGAACTAATAATACTGCCTGTAGAAAACTTCCATGTGCTATCTGAACATTTTGTTTCTTGTCGTCCATCAGCATAAGTAATGTTTATTTGAAATAACAAACCCAATTTATTCCCAAAAGTGTTTTGCTGCGTCTTCCATCCCAAATCACCTTTATACCAGCCATTGGCCAAACTTACCGCAATACTATTTTCGCCTTTTTGCAGAGAGGCGGTAACGTCGTAAGCTTGGTATTGAAGCCTTTTATTATAACTTGTAAACCCGGGCGTTAAATAAGCATCGCCAACCCTTTTACCATTTATATAAGCCTCATAAATACCATGTGCCGTGATATAGGCAGTAGCAGAAAGAATGGTTTTATTGGCTTTAAATACTTTTCTTAATTGAGGGCAAATACTTCGATCGGCCTCTTTTAGAGCAGGCTCTATCCATTGTGCTTTCCAATCGGTAACCGACAACAAACCCATTTGCCAAAACTGAATGGCACTCCAATTCGATGATTCACCTTTGTTGTTCCAAACACGCACACGCCAGAAATAACGTTTATCAGATTGTAATGCAGATCCTTTATAGATTACATTAATGGACGCATCAGAAGTAACTTTACCAGATTTCCATGTTAATTTACCTGATAAATTAGCATTTTCACCTACTTCAATTTCATAGGCAGCTTGCATGCTATTACGCTTGCTATCACTCAATTTCCAACTAAACTTCGGCTGCCTTTCTTCTAATCCTAAAGGACTACTTAGATGTTCAACCGTTAAATTTGAAACCTGTACTTGTGCTTTTGTTATAAACAATACCAACAAGAACGTGGCCAGCATTGTTGATTTTCGCATATCCATTCTGTATGTTGTATTTTAGGATTATTTCGCTTTATTGAATGGTAACTATGCCGCCTAAACCAGCAGCTTTTCCTTGTTCACCTTCAATTAAAACACTAATAATTCGCTCGCCATTAGCGGGGTTTACTTTCACTTTTATATCGCCTTTTTCCGCATTACTTTTTGTGGCTACTAACTTTTTATCAAGGTATACTTCTGCTTTACCTGTTACATTTTTCAATAATAACACGCCGCCGTTTTTTTGCTGTTCCTGATAAGGCACCAATAAAGTACGGTAAATGATAAAGTTTCCATTATTTAAGTTTTGCAATTGGCCGGTTTTTGTTGGCTCCCATGAATTTTGGTCGGTAATAGCTAGTTCTTGATTGGCATCGGGTTTGGTAGTTGTAACCGGCGATACTTTCCAGCCCTCAATTAATAATGGTGGGTTAACTACCAATACGGCTTCGGCAGCTTTTTTGGGCAACACAGCAATATTAATTTTTGCCGGTTTTAGTCCAGGCGATGTAGCCGTAAGTGTTACTGTGCCACCACCCTCTTCTGCCGACTGAACAATCAGTTGTGCCAAGCCATTGTACAAACTTCGCTTATTTCCTTTTTGGGGTTCGTGACAATTGGGGTCGCCATTGTCAACGCCAATAATATTTGCT
>JAIXOS010000439.1 GCA_027486695.1 Chitinophagaceae bacterium
ATTCCTCCTTATTCAATTGCAGTGGGAGTGCCTGCCAAAGTGGTAGCAACGGTAAAATAACCTTCGAGAATATTTAGTTAAGAAAATACATATGATAGCATTTACTATATGCGCAAATAATTATTTTGCTAGAGCAAAAGCTTTAGCAGCATCGTTCAAAGAACATTATCCTGAACACGAAAATGAATTCTATATAGTTATAGCCGACGAAAAGAAAGTAAATATCAACTATCAGTTAGAATACGGAAAAGTACAATTTTTACAAGACATTGAACCTGAATACAAACACTTAGTTGATAAATACAATACCGTTGAATTAGCCACTTCCCTAAAAGCATCCGCTTTTCAATATTATTTCAATAATACCTTACACGATGAGGTATTATTTTTTGATCCGGATATCTATATTTTTTCAAGGTTAAAAGAAGTGGATGAATTATTTCCGAAATTTAATATCGTATTAACACCTCATGTGTTGACACCCATACCGGACGATAAAAAAACGCCCTCAGAAGTGCCTTTTAATCGAGTTGGTATTTTCAATTTGGGCTTTTTGGCTTTGAAACGAAGTGAAAATACCTTATACTTTATTTCGTGGTGGAAGTCCCGTCTTTTTGAGTATTGCTATATCAAGGTAGAGGAGGGGTTATTCACGGATCAAATTTTCATCAATCATGTGCCTGTTTTTTTTGAAAATGTAGCCATTTTAAAACACTACGGGTACAATATGGCTCCATGGAATTTACATGAACGCTATATAAGTAAAACTGATTCGAATACAAAGGTCAATAAAATTTACGATCTCCGCTTTTATCATTTTTCAACTTTTACATTTAATAAAATTGAATTGCCGTACAAAAAGTATGATAGATTCAGAATGTCTGAAAGAGCGGATTTATATGACTTGTATAAAGTGTACAATGATGAATTGATAAAACATAGCGAGGAGGAATACGAAAACCTTGAGCCTTATTATCAAATTAAGAGAATGG
This sequence comes from Chitinophagaceae bacterium, assembly GCA_027486695.1. Taxonomy (GTDB): domain Bacteria; phylum Bacteroidota; class Bacteroidia; order Chitinophagales; family Chitinophagaceae; genus Parasediminibacterium. Next base: position 993 of record JAIXOS010000439.1, read on the forward strand.
AGGAATTGAAAAATGAGTTTAGAAACAAGCGATTTAGAAAAAGAATCTTTTGGCATTTCTTAGATAAGATTTCACATAATACGAAATTGAAAATTATTTATTTCTTGAATAAATCGATTGTTGATAAGGAAATTATACAGTAACACAGGGTTTTCTGTATTTTGTTATTTTACATTTATGTGGTTTTATGTTGAAAATCGTAACCCGTTTTAAAAATAGAATAGTAGAAAGTATCATCAGGCTCATTGATATTCGCATTAAGTTGTTATTAGGTAACTCGCCACAACACTATACTAATTGCGATATTAAATTTGATTCTAAGATTACTGCCGACTCCCAAATTGGCGAGTATACCTACGTAGGATATCAGTGTGTTATTACCAAAGCAACTATTGGTAGATATTGTTCTATAGGAGATCATGTTACAATTGGCCCTGGCGAACATTCGCTTACAAGTATTTCAACATCCCATTTTATAGGAATGAATGATTACGCGATGCTTACTTCAAAACCATGTTCAATTGGAAACGATGTTTGGATTGGTACAGACGCAATTATACTAAGAGGTATTGAAATAGGTGATGGTGCTGTGATAGGTGCTAACAGCGTTGTTACAAAAAATATACCTCCCTTTGCTATAGCAGTAGGGAGTCCCGCACGTATAATCAAGTATCGCTTTAATGAGGATGTGCAAAAGAAGATTAGTGAAATAAGATGGTGGGATTTAGATAAAGAGACAGCAAAAGCGATGGTTGATAAGTTATCTAATGAACTCTGATTAAAAAATTTATTTTGTCATTTATTTTAGTTCGATTCAATGGAGGTTTGGGTAATCAGCTATTTCAGTACGCAATGGCGAGGGCGGTTATGAAGAATGGCGATGCCCTTTTATTCGATATCGCATCCTTTTCTGATGATTATCTTGGTCGCATTTTTGGCTTACAGCAATATGCTATAAAGGGCACAATACTAAAACACCCAAAAGTATTGAACCTATTTAGGCAAGGAACTAAACTAAATAGGGTTGCCAACCGCTTGGGGTTATTTAAAAGTGTCAAAGAAGCCGGCTTTTATGTACATAATTCTGACCAAATTACAACTAAGTATTTTACCTACATAGAAGGATATTGGCAATCGGAAAAATATTTTAGTTCGCTACGCAATGCGCTATTAATGGAGTTAAAACCCCAAAAAATGCCTATTGCGCTGCCAACTTGGATACACCAACCAAATACTGTGGCTGTTCATGTGCGTCGTACCGACTATTTGAACGATGAACGTTATGGTTTTCTGGGGGAGGCTTATTACCAAGCAGCTCTGGGTTACATAAGGAGCCGTGTGGCCAATCCCTTATTTGTTTTTTTTTCAGATGATTTAGTATGGTGCAAAAAAATGTTTAAGGAAGCGGATGTTCTATTGTGTGAAGAAGTAGAATGGCAGGCTGACTATTTGCAGCTTTACCTTATTTCAAAATGTGCCCATCAAATAATTGCGAATAGTTCTTTTTCGTGGTGGGGGGCATGGTTAAATACGAATAGTCAAAAAATAGTTATCAAACCCAATATGCCATTTAAAGATATGCGCCTTCTGTACCAAAGCCATTACCCAGAAACATGGATTTCGATTTAAATATGGAAAAAAATAAAGCAACCTATTTTTCTCAGCTTGATACATTAAGAGCTATTGCTGTAATCTTGGTGATTGTTTCGCATTGGTTCAATCATGACCATTTTTTTAATAGATACCTTCCAAATGGCGTTTTAGGGGTAACACTTTTTTTTGTTTTAAGTGGTTTTTTAATAACACAAATATTGTTAAAGAGTAAAGCAGGTATTTTAAATAAAACTTTCACGGTATTTACGGCACTTAAAATATTTTATATTCGTCGTTCCCTTCGAATTTTTCCGCTATACTATTTTGTATTGCTGCTTGTGCTTATTTTTCCTCTTGTACCACTTGTCAATAGTTTTCCTTGGCATTTATTATATGCTTCTAATATTTATTTTTGGAAAGAAGCTCATTTCCAAGCACAACTTTCGCATTTGTGGTCTTTATCGGTCGAAGAGCAATTTTATATTTTCTGGCCGGCAATTATATTATTAATTCCTACAAATAAACTTCCCTACTTATTTCTTGCTGGAATTTTTCTCGCAATTGGTTTTCGTTATTTTTTTTATACACAGAACGATAGTTATGGCAGACTATTAATGCCCTGTAGTTTAGATTCTTTTTGTATTGGGGCACTCCTAGCGTATGGATGCACTTTTGTTCCAACCTTTTTTCAGCTATTTAGCAAGTATGCAGTAGGGTTATTGTATGCTTCTTGTACTATATTTTTATTGGTAACGTTTACCAACGTAATAGGGCATTCAAAACTTTTTTTTGAAACAGTTTATTATACAGGTATTTCACTACTGTTTATGCAGTTTATTTATTTTGCAGTTAATAGCGTAAATAATAAGTATGTTGCTTTATTATTGAATAGTAGTTTGTTGCAGTATCTCGGTAAAATTAGTTATGGCTTGTATGTGTACCATAATTTTATCCCATATTTATATGATGTACCCTTGCCAAATATGCTACAATCCCTATCATTATATATCGTACAGCTGCTAAGGTTTGTACTACTTATAGGCGTAGCCTCCTTGTCATGGTATCTATTAGAGAAGCCAATTCTTAAAATTAAAGATAAATTTAATTTATTTTGATACATACCACCAATTGCAAGTCCAAATTTTCAATTATTATTTGCACTTACAATCCAAATATAAAGGTTCTTGAAAGGTTGTTTGACGCAATTATTGGCATAAGTGAAAATAATACTAATATCGAATTCGAGACACTTTTAATCGATAACAATTCAATACCTGAACTAGTTAATGAAAAGGTTGTAAAGGACTTTATTAAGAGAGTTCCGCATGCTAAACTAATAAAAGAGCCAATACCAGGACTTACTAGTGCCCGCTTAACGGGCATTAATAATGCACAATACGAATGGTTGGTTTTTTTTGATGACGATAATGAACCCGCTTCCGACTATTTAAGCAAAGCCACACATGCAATTGAGGCTTTCCCATTTGTAGGCGCATGGGGTCCGGGTAATATTGGTGTAGAATATTTGAACGGTTCCAATAAATGGTTACAAAGCCAAAAAGTACTTTTTCAAGAACGAAATACAAATGCTACAATCTTTGAAAGTAAAAAAGAATGGCAATTATGTTATCCATACGGAACGGGGATGATTATTAAAAAGGAAATTGCCTTAGAATACGTTGAGCGAGTAAACAATAAAAGATACACGCTTTCTGATCGAAAAGGGAAAAGTCTTTCAAGTGGCGGAGATGTTCAGTTAGTGTTAACGGCAATAGATCTCCAATTTGCAGCCGGAGTCATCGAGGGCATGCATATTACACATATTATTGACGAAAATAAAGCCAATCTTTCTTACATGAAAAAGCAGCAATATGGAACGTCATCATCGTATATAAAAGCCTATAATCAGGTATTTAAGAGCAATCCATTGCTTACAAGAAAGGCCACCAATAGGCAAGTTTTTTTACGTATCTACAGTTTGTTTAGGATTCATCGAAAAAAAATGAGTAATGCAGATTTTCAATTATTGCTAGCTAGTAAATTAGGTGAAATAAACGCTTCAGTCATTGCAACTGAACAAACAAAACCATTATTACTAAGGTTATTCGAAAAAGTATTTCATGTCTGAAGTAGCTGTATTATTAATCATTTTCAATAGGCCATCTAACACGAGGCGTGTTTTTGATGCCTTAAAGCAAATACGTCCAAAGCGTTTGTACATAGCTGCCGATGCACCAAGAATACATATTGTTGGGGAACAAGGTAAGTGTTTAGAAACTAGAGGGGTTACTGAAGACATTAATTGGGATTGCGAAGTAAAGCGTTTGTATCAAGACGTCAATTTAGGTTGTAGCCTTGGACCTAGAACAGCGTTTCAATGGTTTTTTTTACACGAAAAGGAAGGTATCATTTTAGAGGATGACTGCCTACCGCATCCCGATTTTTTTCCTTTTGCTAGCGAAATGCTTGAAAAGTATAGAAATAATCCACGAATTATTTCTATTAACGGATCAAATCTTGGCTATAAGCCCAAATTCAATCATAGTTATACCTATAGTCGCTTTATGAACATGTGGGGATGGGCAACTTGGGCAAATAGGGCCAAAGCCATTGACTACAATTTATCGCAATGGAAGACCATCAAGCACCCACTTTGGTTTTTATATACCAAAATGAACCAATATACTTTGGATACAGATATTCATTGGTATCAATATTGGCAACACAAATTTGATCTCACTACAACAAAAGAAAAAATTACATGGTGGGATTGGCAGTGGATATACCATCAGTTAGTGCATCGCCAATTGTCGGTAGTTCCATCTGTAAATTTAATTACCAATATTGGCTTTGATACAGATGCTACCCATACGCAGGCAAAAGATAATCCTGCCGCAAATATTCCAACAGAGCCTTTGTCTTTCCCTTTAATACATCCTAATAAGTTGCAGGCAGACTTTGTTTACGAAGAAAAATATGTAAAATGGGTTTGGTGTTACCACAAGCGGTTGCCCTTTTCATTTTATCTGAAAAGGTTTCTATCCCATTTGTTTAAATAAGCTACAGTAATGAACTATCCTAAAATATCTATTGTAACTCCATCTTACAACCAAGGTCAGTATTTGGAGGAAACCATAACAAGTATACTAAATCAGCAATACCCCAATTTAGAATACATTATTATTGACGGAGGTAGTACCGATAATTCAGTTGAAATAATTAAAAAATATGACAAACATTTAAAGTATTGGGTAAGTGAAAAGGACGGTGGTCAAGCAAATGCAATTAATAAAGGATTGGTTTTTTGTGATGGAGATATCTTTAATTGGATTAATAGTGATGATTACCTAGAACCACAATCGTTGTTTAAAATAGCAGAGGCATTTTCCGATACTCGAGTACAGTTAGTTGCAGGGAGTGTTCGTAACTTTTCTACCACCATGCAAGAAGTTGTTCCTAATCAACTGCTCTCTGCAAATGGCTTAATGTGTTGGAGTCCAGGAGTAAAATTTATTCAGCCTGGTGTATGGATGCGCCGATCATTAATTGAAGCATGTGGAGGCATTGATGAAAAGTTTCATTATGCATTTGATTGGGATTTATACATCCGCTATTTGTATCATTTTTCGGAAGTCAAGGAAATATCCGACTTGTTAGTTCATTTTCGGTTACACGACGACTCTAAAACTCAATCTTTACGTACAAGGTTTGCAGATGAAGAGCGAAAAATTATTCAAAAAATAGCTCGTTTACAAGCATTTACTAAGCTCCACAAAACTTGTTTGTATAAAATACAAAAAGCGGAATGGACAACATATTTGGCCAATTTATCCAATTCCAGCGATTATTTTATCATAAAATTATTCAAAGTGCTTGCGCGGGTAATTTCCTATTACAAAGTGAGTTTTTCTCGACAAACTTTAGGGGCTTTAAGAGCTTATTGGAATAAAAAAATTATTTACACAAACTGATTTTACATTGTTTCCCCCCAAAAAAAAGCCAGTAATTATATGGCAGGTACACGAAGCCAACGTTAGCGGTGCGAATATTGCCATGCTAGATTACTGTGATAGTTTAGCCGAGCATTTCTTATTTCATATTATTCTCCCGCACACGGGTTCTATGGAAAAAGCTTTGTCAGATAAGCAAATTAGTTATTCCATCATCCCTCAGTATAATTGGATAGTACAACCGCAAACGTATCATCTAATACGACATGTAAAATTTTTCATTCGAACTATCAAAGCGGTTGGTGCTATTAAAAAGCTAATTGCCGAAAAAAATGCTGCCGCAGTGTTTACAAATACTATTATCCCCTTTGTAGCCGCAAGGGCTAGTTATAAGTGCAAAATACCACACGTTTGGTGGATACACGAATTTGGTGAGGAGGATTTTGGTTTTTCAATTGGCAGAGGGGTAATGGGTAGCCCCTATACACTTATGGAACGTTGGAGTAAGTTGATAGTCGCCAATTCTACAGCTATTCAATCAAAATATCAACAATTGTTGCCCAACAGCCACTGTGTTACCTGCTATCAACCCATTAACGGGGCTTTTGATTTAAAGACAAATAGCGAAGTTGTAAAAAAAGCGAAATTTTTGATGTTTGGACAAATTGCGCCTTCTAAAGGGCATCTAGATGTTATAGAAGCAATGCATAGAAATAAGCAATTGGGGAAAAAAATGGATGGACTATACATTGTAGGGCCTAGCAACGATGCAGATTATTTGGCTTTGTTGAAAAGAACAATAGATGCATATGTGTTGCATCAATGGATCCAGATTGAAAATGGATATTTTGATAAAGAAAAAGTTATGCCACAATTTGAAGCACTCATTGTAGCTTCTAAATCGGAAGCTTTTGGACGAGTGGTCATTGAGGCAGGTAGAGCAGGCTTAAAAGTCATTGCCAATAATAATGGAGGAGTTCCTGAATTACTTAATAATAGTAATGGAGTTTTATATAATAATATTGATGAGCTATCCGTAATACTTAGTGGAGAAGTCTCCTTGCCGGTTGCAAATTTTTTGATGCCTTATGATGAACAAAAAGAAATAGACAAGTTGCTGAAAACGTTAACTGAATTAATATGAATAACAGGCCTCTATTTACAGTTGCAACCATAACTTACAACTCATCTAAATGGGTGCGAGAAGCAATAGAAAGTGTTTTAAGTGCCTCTTTTCAAGACTTTGAATACATTATTGCAGATGATTGCTCTACCGATGAAACATGGAATATTGTTCAATCATACAACGATTCTAGAATAAGAAGCTGGCGAAATGAAAGAAACCTTGGGGAATATCCTAATCGGAACAAAGTATTAGAAGCGGCTAAAGGGAAATATATCTATTATATAGATGGTGATGATATTCTATATAAAAATACCTTAAAAGAATTGGCAGAATATTTGAAGAGTTTTCCTCAAGCAGATGCTATTTGGGGAGTCTATTCCTCGGAATTTGACTTTGTTGTTTTCCCTTACTTGTTTGATGCACATCAATTAACAGCTTTGCATTTTTTGAGTACTTACCCAATTGCTATCGTCGGCTTTGCCGAGTCACTTTTTGGTGTTGATCAACTCAAGCAAATTGGAGGCTTTGATACTAGGTTTGCTACAGGAGATACCTATATTAAGAAAAAATTCTCTACTCATTTCAATGCCTTGTTAATTCCTGCCGGTAAATCTTTCTGGCGAATTTCTGAAAATCAAGCTAGTAAAAGGGTCAAACAGAATTATCGTCAGCTTATTGAGAATTTTAACATTGATAAAGAAATTCTTTATTCAAATAACTTGCCATTAAATCACTCAGAATTAATTTCGGCTATTGAAAATTTTCAAATTCGCACAATCAAGTTAATTGTAAAACATACAATTTTCAAATGCAAATTCTTTGATTTTATTAGGTTGATGAAATTGCTTGGTATCCCTTGGAAAAACCTGATTTTTCTTTTTCAGCAGAATAGTTATCATTATAAAGTAGGTGCCACTTCTGAAAACCCCATTAAAAATGAATTTAATTTTACTAGTATTTAAAATAATTCGGAAAATTGGGAGTGAAATAGAACGTTGTTCATTTGCTGCTAAAATGTATTATTTTAAAGTTTTGTATGCAAAACGATGCATTATCAGTAGTGATACTATTTTTTTTGCAAAAGGTTGGATTATTCAGTTCGATATTAGTGAATCAGTTCTTGTGATACAACACAATGTGATAGCTAGAAATAATTTTTTTATTTATTGTGGCAATAGTGGCAAAATACAGATTGGGAACAATGTTTTTTTTAACAATAGTTGCTCCATCAATTGCATGGAAAGCATTACCATAGGCAATGATTGTCAATTTGGTGAAAACGTAAAAATGTACGACCATAACCATGCATACAAAAACAAAGCGTTGCCCATCAACCAACAAGGTTATGTATCGGGTGCCATTACTATTGGCAACAATTGTTGGATTGGTAGCAATGTAACCATTTTGCGGAACGTGCAAATTGGCAATAATGTAGTGGTAGGAGCGGGATGTGTGGTGGCCAAATCCATCCCCGATAATACTGTAGTGGTACACCAACAAAACCTGCATAGTTTTACCTATTAAAATTTAGTTAGCTTACCATGAAAGCTGCAGATAAAGCATTCTTGTACAAACTTGTGCTCAGTATATCCATTGGCATCAATGTGCTAATTTTGGTGCTATATGTAATTGAAACTTATCTGCCACAAAAAGCCCATCTCAAAGCCACCAACGAAACATGGCATGTGGAGCGTAAAGCGTTGTTTCAACAGCTTACAATAGATACCCAAAGTATTTGCCTCATAGGCAATAGCATTATAGAAAGGTTCCCTGCACAAGAAATGCTTGGAAGTTTGCGCATCAAAAACAGGGGAATTGCCGGAGAGTTGTCGTCAGGCATTTTTGAAAGATGCAGACAAACGGCTGCTTATCGACCGGCCAAAATGTTCATCGAAAGTTCTTTGAACGATTTGTTCAATAATGTTGCACCCAATACCATCTTGGCGCAGCTCAGTAGCACACTTGATACCATTGCAGCCATTTCGCCATCAACACAGGTGTATTTACTCACCATGTTGCCGGCTAGTCAGTTTGCCGAAAAGGTCAGCCAGTACAACCGTCAGTTGCAGGCATTGTGCAAACAAAAAAATATACCCTGCATAGAGGTGGGCAGCAAATTGTTGGATCCTCAAACAGGTACATACCAAAAAGCATTTACTACAGACGGTATTCACCTGAGTGGAGCGGGTTACCGAGCCTTCTCTGATGTGTTAAAGCCCTTTATTGTTGAATAAACGATTCGTTTTACTTTGAAAATCGTACACGTTCTTAACCATTTTTTGCCGCACCAAACAGCCGGAACCGAAGTGTATACTTGGGCATTGGTAAAAGCCTTGTATACCATAGGTATAAAAGGCTGCGTGGTGATACCCAACTACGGCAAAAAGGATAACGCCACTTACCTATACGATGGCATTGAAGTGTACCAATATGCGGAAACCTCCGTAGTAGACAGAAGCTTGATTATGGGTAAGCGCCATCCCGACGGATTGCCTTATTTTGAACAACTACTCCAACAGTTGCAACCTGATATTGTGCATTTTCACGAATTGGCGGGTAGCAACGGTATTACCGTGACGCATGTTACAGTTGCTAAAGCACTTAGAATAAAAGTGGTAATGACTTTTCACCTAGCAGGCTATACTTGCAAAACCGGCAACTTGATGTACATGGGTGATACCCTTTGTGGCGGCACCATCCAAATAAACAACTGTAGTGCCTGTTACTTACATTCTCGCGGATTGGGTGCCAAAGCCAAATGGTTATTTCCGGTTTCGGGCGCTTTGTACCAACTTGGTATTGATAGCACTAAATGGAATCACCAATTAGGTACGGCCTTAGGTACACAGCAGCTGATAGCACAATTGCAGCAACAATTTACGAAGTTGGTGAATGCTTGCGATGCAGTGGTATCATTGACTAGTTGGTACCGCCAAATTTTATTAAACAATGGAGCACCCAAGCACAAACTATGGCACATACCACAAGGACTGCCAAGTGTTAGCAAGGATACGCCTCCAACAATAGTGCCTGTTACCCTACCCATCAAATGTTTGTTTGTGGGGCGCATTAGTGCTTTTAAAGGATTGCATTTACTGTTACAAGCCATAATGGCTTTGCCTAAGGAAGCAATCCGTATCGACATTTATGGCGCATCTAACGACGATGGATATGCACAACATTGGCAACAAGCAACAGCTGCGTTTCCTAATATCACTTGGAAAGGAACATTGCCACAACAAGATGTAGTGCCTACCATGCAACAATACCATCTGCTGTGCCTATGTTCTACCTTTTCCGAGATGAGCCCCCTCGTTATTCAAGAAGCTTTTGCAGCCGGTATTCCGGTATTGGCAAGCAATGTATATGGCAATGCCGAACAAATACAGCATGGGGTAAATGGATGGTTATTTCCCTTTAACAACGTTGCGGCACTTACGCAACAGTTGGCGCAACTCATTAACGAACCTGCGCTGATAGACAAAGCGCGGCTACAAATAGTGCCGCCAATCGGTTTTGATAGATTGGCGGAAAATTACAAGCAAGTATATGGTCATTTGCTAACCAATACCGAATAGCATACCTAGGAGGAAAGGGGAACCACAGAGGGCACGGAGTTATTGCACAGAGGACACAGAAGGGTGGATAAGGGGTATGGTAGGAGGCAAAAGGCATAAGGTGGAAGGCGTATGGCGTAAGGTGAAAGGCAGAATTGGATTCCTGCCGTTGAAGTTACAGTAGTACTATTGCTACATCAGGGCGCATCAGCCATCTTGTACCGTCATTGCGACGCAGGAAGCAATCTGTTGTTACGGAGGAATTAGTGTTTTTCCACAAAAAAAAGAACGAGAGTATCATTAAAAGTTAGTTATCACTTCGTAGGTAGAGACTGCTTCGTACCTCGCAGTGACGGGAAAAAAATGAGCTGTTCCTTCGTAGAAATCATTCAAGGGTGTACCGTCATTGCGACGCAGGAAGCAATCTGTATGTTACGGAGGAATTAGTGTTTTTCCACAAAAAAAGAACGAGAGCATCCTCAAAAGTTAGTTATCGCTTCGTAGGTAGAGACTGCTTCGTACCTCGCAGTGACGAAAAAAAAGAGCTGTTCCTTCGTAGAAATCATCCAAGGGTGTAC
>JAIXOS010000425.1 GCA_027486695.1 Chitinophagaceae bacterium
CTTTAAACAAAGCATTAGCATTGTCATGTACTAATGCTTTGTTTTTTAGTACCCTATGTAAAAAATGGTTTTGACTTATTCATTCAACCAAATGCCCCCTACAACTACAAGTTGATTATTTTTCCTATACAACCAATTTGAATCAACCCTTTTTTACACAAGCAGCTTTATGGCTGTTGCAACAAAACCTGTTGATAGCGAGTTTCATCAAAGCCTAGCGCTACAATTTGTTCGTTGTGCTCAATTAAGGGTCTTTTAATGACACTATTTTTTTCCATCATTAAACCTATAGCGGTTTCTTCGTTCTGAATAGCTTGCTGTACTTCTAGTGGCAATTGCTTCCAAGTGGTGCCTTTTTTGTTAATCAACAATTCATATCCTACTTGTTGGCTCCACGCTTGCAACTTTGGTACGGTAATGCTTTTCTTTTTGTAATCGTGAAATTGGTAAGCCACTTGATTTGCTTTTAACCAATCAAGCGCTTTTTTAACGGTGTTGCAATTGGCAATGCCATAAACTGTGTACATGGTTTTTTTGACAAAAATAAACAGATGAACAAACAATCTTGGTAAAATGAACAATATTTGTACTTATTGCCGAGAGGAAACCCCTTTGTAAAACACTACCTTTCGGCTATTCAACCTATCGAATGAAACAACGAATACTGCTTGCTACCTTCCTACTGTTTGTAGGAATCCTTTATGCCCAAACTAGCCCATCTTCCAAAAAAAATGTTGGGTTAATTATTGGCTCTATTATCAGCGATGCCAACGGAAAGGCGGTGCCTTTTGCTACCATACAATTACAGCTTTTTTCCGATACGGCTAAACGCTTTACTTCCGTGGCCGATAAAAATGGGGCTTTTGAAATTGACAAACTGCCCTTTGACTATTTCCGTTTATTTGTTTCGGCATCGGGATACGCTCCACTTACTCTAGACAGTATTTATATACGTGCAGAAAGATACGACTTTAATTTAGGCGACATTCGTTTAAAATTGTCTTCCTCTTCCGAATTGCAAGAAGTAATCGTATACGCTGAAAAACCTTTGATTGAAAATAAGGATGGTAAAATTACGTACAATGTGGGCGAAAGCGCACTAAGCAATGGCAGCAGCACTGCCGAAATGCTGAAAAACATGCCGCTTGTTAGCAACGACCCGAGTGGTAAAATTTTGCTTAAAGGCAAGGAACCCAAAATATTGATTGACGACAAACCCACCGATTTAACTGCCGACCAATTAAAGGATTTGTTGGAAAGCTTACCCGGAAGTAGCATTGAAAAAATTGAAATCATGACCAATCCACCGGCACAATATGCAACGGAGCAAGGTGGCGTAATAAATATTGTGACCAAAAAAGGCAAAATAGGTTTTACCGGCAAATCAACTATCAGTGGCGGTACCCGTGGTGAGGGAAGTTTTAGTACCAACGTAAGTTATAGAACGGCCAAATGGTCTACCAATAATGTATTGGGTATATCCATGAGTGCTTTTACCGGAAATAGCCATAGCGAGCGCCAAAATATTTATAAAGATTCCACCAACTTCTTCAATACCAATAGTGTTTGGCGCAACAATAATTGGCGACCCAATTGGCGCAGTCAATGGGATGTTGAACTAAACAAGCGGCACAGTTTGCAAATGACTTACATGGCCAATATCAATTTTTTTGACAACGAAACCAAATCGCAATTTACCAACATCAATCGGTTTGGTACCGCCTATAAAGTTAGTAATAGAAACAATGGTAGTGCAGGTTCGGGTTATGGACACAACATTAGTACCTCTTATACCTATAAAGGTAAAGCTGTAGGCGAAATTTTGCGTGCTTATGCGGTGGTTAACACCGGCAAAAATGAAAACGACAAAGACTATTTTCAGCAGTTTTTAAATGGCAGTTACCAACCTACCGGTATCGACTCTACACAAACCCAATTTTTTGACTCGTACAACAGCAGTTATCAATTACGCATCAGCTACGACAAGCCCATCCTTCGTAAAGCATTTGTATCTACAGGTGCTAGCTATCAGCAAGGTGTGTTTCACAATACCCTAAACACGCGTTTTTTTAGCAAAACCGATAGTCAATACGTTTCAAACGAACAATTGAGCAACGATTTTAAATTTCACCAAGACATTTTTACTGTTCGCATTGCCCTCAACGTAGTATTGCCTGCCAATATTAAAGTGATAGGCGGGGTACAAGCGGAACAAACCCTATTGGCTTTTACTTATTTTAAAGGCAATACCAACAATACCCATAACCAATATTGGAATGTGTTGCCCAACGTAACTATCCGCAAAGAATTTGACAAAACCTTTAATACCTCTCTTGTTTACCGTGCCACAATTCGCCGCCCGGGTATTACAGAACTCAATCCCAATGTAGATTATAGCGACCCTTACAATATTCGTTTTGGCAATCCCGACTTGGCCGCATCTACTGCCGACAATTACGACCTTAACTGTAGTTGGATAAAAGGAAAATATTACATTAATACTTCGCTTGGCTATAACAAGGTAAAAGATGTGTTTTATGCTATCAGAACATTGGTAGGTAGTGGCAAAACGCAAACCACTTACCAAAACATAGCTACCCGGCAGGAGTATGAAGCAAGTGCGTGGGGTGGTTATACCATCAGTAAAAAATTGCGTATCAACACGAGTGTTGGCTACACGTTTAACCAATATAGCAATGCAGAAAAACTATTGTTCAAATACCGCGACGGCGGCTCGTTTTATACAAGCCTAAACTACGCATTTATGCCCACCAACCTACTTACACTTGAAGGCAATGCCCGTTACAGCAGTTTTGCCGACCCACAAGGACGTAGCCGTAGCAATTTGAATATGAATGTGGGTATTCAACGGAAGTTATTTGAAAAAAGATTGATTATTGGCTTTAACATTATTGACCCTTTTGCCAAACAACAATTTAGCACGTCTACCTTTGGTAGCAACTTTGTTTTACAAAATTTTAGCAGTACCAATACCCGCAACTTTAGGCTTAGTGTTAGCTATCAGCTAAACAAAATGGTACAAAAAAGCCTCTTATCCAACAAGCAAAAACAGCAAGCGTTAAATAAGGTAAATAAATAACAATCAAATAGTGTGTTTCTATCTTCCATGATTGTTAAATCCTACTGTTTTGATGTAATAATAATGGACAATAACAGCACCCCAATTTTATTGGCATTGTACTTCCATTGAACCAAATCTAGATGTTACCAATAGATATGGATGCTTTCAAAAATCTGGCGAGCATATCTAAGGAAAAATTAGTGCTTTAGAAAGGCTAGCGAGCGTATCGAAGGAAAAACTAGTGCTTTAGAAAGGCTGGCGAGCGTATCGAAGGAGAAATTAGTGCTTTAGAAAGGCTGGCGAGCATATCGAAAGAAAAATTGGTGCTTTAGAAAGGCTAGCGAGCATATCGAAGAAAAATTTGGTGCTTTAGAAAGGCTAGCGAGCGTATCGAAGGAAAAATTAGTGCTTTAGAAAGACTGGCGAGCATTTCGAAGGAAAAATTAGTGCTTTAGAAAGGCTGGCGAGCATTTCAATAACTTGATAAAGTAGCAACAATATGAAACACCTTTGTAAGTAGTAAAACCATAGCTACTTTCATTTGTAGCTGTGGAATATATAGAAAAAAACAAAAAGTCGTTTGACAGTGTTAACA
>JAIXOS010000400.1 GCA_027486695.1 Chitinophagaceae bacterium
GGTCTAAATGCCAAATGTACCATCCACCAAATACTATCGGGTGCTTGTACCAAATCGGCATGACCGGTACCTTGAATAAGGTCGTAGCTCATTCGATTGGTTAAAATTGGGTTGTGCGGATAACTTTCAAATGGCCCCCAAATTGAAGCACTTCTACTAATAGCAACAGAATGACCATAGGCTGTGCCACCTTCGGCAGTAAGCAGGTAATACAACCCGTCTTTTTTATACATATGCGGCCCCTCCACGTAGCTGCCACCACTCCCTTTCCACAATTGTTTGATGCTAGATTTTAATTTTCCGGTAACAATATCAATTTCGGATTGGTAAATAGCACGCTCGTCGCTAGGTTTAGTAGCCCTATTAGAAAGAAAATATACTTTACCGTCACTGTCAAAAAATAGTGAAGGATCAATGCCATTTTGAGCAACGTAAATCGGGTCACTCCAAGGCCCGGCCGGATTGGTAGCAGTAACATAAAAATTTTGATACGATTTATCTTCTCCCACCAAGGTGGTAACCATATAAAAAGTACCCTTATGATACCTAATAGTAGGAGCATAAATGCCATTAGACGGTTTGGCCGCCCTCAGAGGTAATTGAGAGGCTCTGCTTAGTACATTGCCTATTTGTTTCCAATGAATTAAATCGGTACTATGCCAAATGGGAACACCGGGAAAATATTCAAAACTGCTGTTTACCAAATAATAATCGTTGCCAACTCTACAAATGCTAGGATCAGGATAAAAGCCAGGAATGACAGGATTTTGGTATCCTTGAGCAAGCAGGGATAATGGAAGGAAGCATAAACAAAAAAGACTTTTGCGTAAAAGTACCATCATAATTGGCAATATTGAATCGATAGAATAACAATATTATTTCAACTAGCGGTTTACGGATTGTCCGTATGTGTACACCTATGTACCAATTGATGCAAAAGGCATTTGGGGTGCCGTAAAAGTGGGAATTAAGATTATAAGAGCAACATCAACTTTTACGTCATGATAAAGAAAGATATGCTGATTTTTTTCATCAAAAGCGGCGAGATGTACTTGCAAAAAAGAGGAGTATCTTATTTTTGAATAGCAAATAAGCTATCTACAAATTCTTTTTTATCAAATACGAGCAAGTCATTTATTTTTTCACCTACTCCAATAAATTTAACCGGTATTTTAAATTGATTGGCTATTGCTAAAACTACCCCACCCTTTGCTGTACCATCCAATTTGGTGATGGTTAAAGAGTTCACATCGGTAGCGGCTGTAAATTGTTTGGCTTGTTCTAATGCATTTTGTCCGGTTGAACCATCTAGGACAAGCATAACTTCGTGTGGAGCATCGGGGAGCACTTTTTTAATAACACGCTTTATTTTACTCAGCTCCTCCATGAGGTATGCTTTATTGTGCAAACGCCCTGCTGTATCAATAATCACCACATCGCTACCCTTTGCTACGGCGCTTTTAACGGTATCAAAAGCTACGGCACTTGGATCGCTGCCCATTGCTTGTTTCACAATTGGCACACCAACGCGCTCGCTCCAAATGGTCAATTGGTCTACCGCTGCTGCTCTAAATGTATCTGCAGCACCTAACAAAACGTCATGACCAGCTTTTTTGTAATTGTATGCCAATTTGCCGATAGTGGTTGTTTTACCTACACCATTTACGCCCACTACCAAAATAACATATGGCTTTTTACCTGTTGGAACTTCAAAGTTTTTGTACGAAACGTCATCTGCATCTACTAATACTTGCTGAATTTCCTCTTGAAGTAATCTATTTAATTCACTGGTTCCTAAGTATTTATCTTGCTTAACTCTTTTTTCAATTCTTTCAATAATTTGTACGGTAGTATCGTACCCAACATCAGCACCAATGAGTGCTTCTTCCAAATTATCTAAAATCTCATCATCGATTGAACTTTTACCCGCAAGTGCTTTGGTTAATTTCGAGAAAAAGCTCTCTTTGGTTTTTTGCAATCCTTGGTCCAAACTTTCTTTCTCTTTTTTTCCAAACAACTTGTCAAAAAAACCCATGATTTTAAATTGAAAAATTAAAAAATATCTTTAGCTAAAAGGCGAAATTCCTGGACAATATAACCTGTATAATTTTACATAATGCATGAACTTATGCATTATAGTAAATTCGCATTGATTAATTATTAGCCTACTGATTATTGAAAACTTATGTAAAACATAACCATGAAATGCCCATTAAGAAGGCAGTTTATAGAAACTAAAAAAAGCCATTCCTTGATTGGAACAGCTTTATCGTAGTATTGTGTAGCGATTATTTTTCTGCTAAAAATTCAGTTACTTTATCTTTGTGGATAATTGTTTCTTTAAAGGTGTAAGCGCCAGTTTTTGGACTGCGAACAGCTTTAATAACTTTTGTCCAGTTTTTAGCTTCAGCAGAAGCTTTTAAGTCTTTAATTTTAGCGTTTTTAGAAGCTGCTTTTGCCATGACTATTTAATTTCTTTATGAACAGTTACTTTTTTCAAAATAGGGTTAAACTTCTTAAGCTCTAAACGCTCAGGAGTGTTCTTTTTGTTTTTCTGGGTAATATAGCGACTTGTGCCAGGCAAACCAGTGGTTTTATGCTCTGTACACTCTAAAATCACCTGAACCCTGCTACCTTTCTTTGCCATTGTTATGGGTAATTTACTTTGTTTTTTAATTAGATTTTTGTACCCTCAGCTCTAAGGGCTTTAACAACACTTAACAAACCATTTTTATTAATGGTACGGATAGCCTCTGAAGATACTTTCAAAGTAATCCAACGGTCTTCTTCTGCAAAAAAGAAGCGCTTAGTTTGAAGATTGGGTAAAAAACGACGCTTGGTTTTTATGTTTGAGTGAGAAACACTATTACCAGTGATTGGTTTTTTTCCTGTAACTTGACATACTCTTGCCATGACTCTATTTTTTTCGGGACTGCAAAAGTAGTAAACATTCGTTAATATTCAAGAGAAAAATTTTTCTTTCTTGTTAAAATGTTTTACACATACTTTATTCCCCACAACGCATCATACTACAATTCACCTGAACTTATTCACAATTCACATTTTCAACTAGCCTTGAACGCTGTTTTTGTGCATAACGCGCACAGAATGTATAAGAAAAGGGATTTTTCATAACCACCTTACGATTGCCATTTAAACATACACCACTTCAAAAAATAATTTGTAAAGCAACCTTTTGTTAAAATAAAGCGTACTAAACAACGTACACTATTCAACAAACAAACTTTACAGAACAATTATGAAAAAACAACTACTCATTACTTTGCTTGCATTGTCGGCCTTTTTATTTCAAAATGCCACAAAAAACACCCGTTACAGCAGCACGCCACCTATTGGTTATACTGGTGCCGAAGGTGAATATTGCAACAGCTGTCACGGATCGTTTAATGTGAACGGCGGTGGTGGCGGTATAACAATTGAGGGTTTGCCCAATAACGGCTATGAAACCGGGAAAAAATATCCTTTCTCCTTAACTATTTCGCACCATGTAGCCGATAGAAATAGATGGGGATTTTCGGTTGCAGCTGTAGACAACAATGGTAATACCGTTGGTTCATTTAGTTCCACCAACACCAATGCAACTAGTAACGGAAAGGAATTAAGTCATGCTAACGCTGTTTTTACCAATAATAGTGCATCATACACTTACAATAACCTAGTTTGGAATGCACCTGCCACATCCGGTAAAGATGTTACGTTTTACTACGTGGGGAATGCTGCCAATGGCAACGGAAGTACCGACAATGATTATATTTATGCAGGTTCAAGCACCTTGGCTCTACCCATACATTTAGCTACGTTTACCGCAAAGTCACTAAACGAAACAGTACAATTAAATTGGGAAACCCTCAGTGAAATCAATTGCCACCATTTTGAAATTGAAAAAAGTGAAGACGGACAACTTTTTTATCGCATTGCCGAAGTAAAGGCCGCAGGTGCAACAACTATTGGAAAAAAATACCAATTTACCGATGCGCGCATGGCATACTACAATAGATATGTTTATTACAGAATAAAACAAGTTGACATTGATAATCAATGGAGTTACTCTCCCAGCCAGAAAATATTTGTTTCCAATGAAACAACCTTAACGGTACATAAGGTATTTCCAACCATTGTTCCCAAAGGAGGAACGGTTTACGCTGAAATTCTCAACGAACAAAATTTTCCCCACATGACGCTACAACTTGTAGACATAACTGGCAAACTACTAAAGCAGCAAATTTTTGCTTTACAAAAAGGCAACAACTTGTTACAATTTAAAGTGCCTTTGGCCGTAACTGGATCTTTGTTTCTACGTTTTAGTACCAATAAACAGCAACAAACCATGCATTTACAAGTAAAATAAAGCATTCAACTAACTTAAACAAACAACAAGGGGCAGCTATTGTACTATAGCTACCCCTTGTTGTTTGTTATATTAGCTGATTATCAAACTAGCATTGTGCAAGCGCTTGTTCTATATCGTTTATGATATCTTGTACATTTTCCAATCCTGTAGAAATACGAATCAATCCGGGCGTTATTCCTATTGCAAGTCGTTCGGCCTCTGTTA
>JAIXOS010000452.1 GCA_027486695.1 Chitinophagaceae bacterium
CAAGGTTTTAAAAGTATGGTATAATATGCTGTTTTTAACTTTTTTAATTAAAATATACAAGACTAGTTTTTAAAATGGTATCACAAAATTTTAAAATTCAGATTATTGCTGCTCTACGGGATGTTTGTACACTTTGTCCCGAAGTACAGTTAAGTAGGCATCTCTGATGCCACAAACACAATGAAAGAATCTTTATTCCCTATTATTGGGTTACAGAATGCACGTTCAACATTGCCCACATTTTATTATCGGTGCTGTTCATCAATAGGTAGAGGTGTTTAGTAGAAAACAGTATGCCGATATATGGTTAGATAGCATTCGGCATTGTCAAGCAAAAAAAGGGCATAAAGCGTAGGGTTGGGTAGTAATGACCTCGCCCTGTTTTGCAACCATCCCAAATGAATTAAGGAACAACCAATTGTTTTACCGCAGGCTTTTATCTATGAAATGGGTATTGGTAGATTGCCATTAACATTTTGTGCTACAAACATTATCAAAACCTATCCCATTAGCCAATAGCGTACTGTAGTTTTGACAAATCATCATGCTAACGATACCCTTTTTTAAAAATGATGAAGGCATAGCCGTATGTTTTTCCCATGCCGCATCTGTTTTTGCATTTCTGAGGGGCTGTTTCAGGCAAATGTCAACCGTCAATTGAGGTGTAATGGTTAAAAAAATTTGTTTAGTAGGGGGCCTCTTATTGTCCCTTTTCAGTAAGTCGCAAACGCATTCTGCATCGCCCGACAATAAAATGGCATGGTTGAAAGAAGCCAAATTTGGCATGTTCATTCATTGGGGCCTGTACAGCCTACCCGCCGGTACTTGGCAAGGCAAACAAATGAATAGGGCTTACGGTAGCGAATGGCTATTGAACATACTGCGGGTGCCGATAGCCGATTACAAACAGTTGGCAACACAATTCAATCCTACCCAATTTGATGCGGAACGGATTGTGACTACCGCTAAAGCCGCCGGAATGAAATACATCGTTTTTACGGCCAAGCACTGCGATGGTTTCGCCATGTTTGCATCCGCCAATCCATTTAATATAGTAGATGCCACACCCTACAAAAAAGATGTGGTAAAAATGATGGCCGATGCTTGCAAAAAGCACCACATGCCCTTTGGCGTATACTATTCGCAGGCACAGGATTGGCTACATCCGGGCGGCGGCGCCTACGAAAAAAAGTGGGACCGTGCGCAAGAGGGTAGCTTTAGTCAGTTTATAGAAAAAGTATCCTTGCCACAGGTGAAGGAAATAGTGGCTGCTTATCAGCCAAAAATCATTTGGTTTGATACGCCCGCCGAAATGACCCCTGCTTTGGCCAAGAAGTTTACCGATTACTTAGCCGCATATCCCAATTTGCTGTTCAACGACCGCTTAGGCGGCGGCGTTCCCGGCGATTGGAGTACTCCGGAACAGTACATTCCCGAAGCAGGTATACCCGGCAAAAACTGGGAATCGTGCATGACGATCAATGGTACTTGGGGCTATAATGCCAACGACCACCAATGGAAACCTACCGACACCTTAATCCGAAATTTGATTGATATTGCTTCAAAAGGAGGTAATTATTTGCTCAATATTGGCCCCGATGCTACGGGCACAGTGCCGCCTCCATCTGTAGAGCGCTTACTAGCTATGGGTAAATGGTTGAAAGTAAATGGCGAAGCTATTTATGGTACTTCTGTTAGTCCTTTTGCTGAAGTAAAGTGGGGGAAAATTACCCAAAAAGCGGTAGGTAGCAGCACCAAATTGTATTTACATGTGTATCGGCATCCGCAAAATGAAGCGTTGGTATTATCGGGACTTACCAACCGCATCATCAAAGCGTATCCTTTGGCGCACCCCGCTCAAACAATACCGGTGCGCAAACAAGCGGCCGATGTGTTGTTGAATGTAAGCAGTGTTACCCCAACCGACTATGCAACCGTGGTGGTGCTAGAAATTGCAGGCAAGCCCGAAGTGGTACAGGCGCCTACTATTCATGCTACGGCTACTTCGTTTATTCACCAATTGCCCCTGACAATAAAGGCCAAGGGCGAAGTGCATTATACCACAGATGGCAGCTTGCCCAATGCGGCATCGCCTGTGGCAAAAGATAGTTTGTGGTTATTGCCCAACACGAGTTTTGTACTAAAAGCACAGGTTTTTGAACAGCAAAAGCCGGTAAGTGGCATTGCTGAACAGCCATTTACAAAAGTTACGCCGCTTCAACCCATCATCAAACAAAAGCAAGGGCTACAATATGCTTATTACGAAGGCGAATGGAACCAACTACCGGATTTTTCTACCATGAAAGCCCTCCACAGTGGTGTTGCCGAAACTATTGGTACCGAAATGAAAAAAAGAGAAAAGCAATTTGGAATGGTGTTTAGCGGGTATTTAAAAATAACGCAAACCAACGTATATACATGGTTCCTTTCCTCCGACGATGGCAGTTGCTTATTGATAGATGATCAGGTGGTTATTGCCAACGACGGCCTACACGGAATGGAAGATAAAACGGTGGAATTACCACTAGCCGAAGGGCTCCATACCTTCAAGCTATGTTATTTTCAGCAAGAGGGCGGAAGCGGATTGCAGTTGCATTGGCAACCACTTGGTGCAGCTCGGAGTGCGATTGACAAACAGTATTTTATTCACTAGGATACCCAATGATGCTACAAACAACTAGTACATTCGGGCAAATAGATATTACAACGGATGGCCCCAATAGCATCCTTTAACAGTAAAACAACGATTACATATGAAACAGAATGCACCCAAAGTGGTATTGTTAATGCACTTGTTGCTAGCCGGCATGTGGTTGCTCCCCTTTTCCGCAACTGCAAAGGCAGCCGTTAACCCGACAGTGGTGGTAAAAAGTCCCAATCGGCAGTTGTATATCAAAATATATGTGAACGAAGCACGCCAATGGGTGTACGAAGTGGCAAAGCAACAACAAACAATTATTGCACCATCGCATTTGGGATTGCTGCTCGATAGCATCGATTTCAGTAAGGATATTGCCATAACAAGCTACTCCAAACCCTCATTTATCAACGAATCGTACCCCATTTTTGGCAACCACGCTATGGCACACAACCGTGCCAACGAAGTGGTACTGACAGTCAATAAAAATGGAGTAGCACTGCAACTGTATGTGCGTGTGTACAACGATGGCGTTGCCTTTAGGTATGGCTTGCCCAATACTGCACAGTATTTACAAAAAGAGTTAACCACTTGGAATATAGATACTACAAAAATAACTATTGCTTGGAGTGAGTTTAGCCATTGCTACGAGGGCGTGAGCAAAGTAACAGCTATGGCGCAATTGAAACCAATGCAACTACTTATGCCACCGGTTACCTGCTTGGTAAACAATTACTATGTATCTATTTCGGAAGCCGATTGCGAAACCTTCTCCGATATGGCAATGCATTACACCACCAACGGTTTACAAGCCATATTCCCTTTTGCCAAAAAAGGATGGGCAATTGTTAAGAATACACAACCCAATAGCAACTTAAATGGCCTTTATCGTGGTCAGCAGGTATCGCCGTGGCGTTCCATCATCATTGCTAGCGATGTAAATAC
The DNA here is from genome assembly GCA_027486695.1 of Chitinophagaceae bacterium. Lineage (GTDB taxonomy): Bacteria > Bacteroidota > Bacteroidia > Chitinophagales > Chitinophagaceae > Parasediminibacterium. Next base: position 3,584 of record JAIXOS010000452.1, read on the forward strand.
GTTGGTAAACAGCGATTTAATTTCCAACTTATGTAAAGCACCTGCCAAAGACAGCGATTTTTCTTGGGTAAAGCCGGGGCGATGTTTGTGGCAATGGTGGAGCGACGGAGCACCAAAACAAGCAGAACAACAACAATGGTTTGATGCTGCAGCAAAACTAAAGTGGGAATATTATTTAATAGATGAAGGCTGGCGGGATTGGCGTCAAGCAGGTAAAGACCAATGGCAGCTATTGGCCGAAGCGGTAGCTTATGGCAAATCGGTAGGTGTAAAATCGATTGTTTGGGTAGACTCTAAAGAAATGCCAACGGCAACCAAACGCCGCGAATACCTGAAGCGTGTTAAAGCACTTGGTGCCGATGGTATTAAAATTGATTTTATTCCGGATGCTACTGCGGAACGTATGCAATGGTACATGGAAAGTATACAAGATTGTGCCAATTTGCAATTGATGGTCAATTTTCATGGCAGTGTAAAACCAACCGGTATCAACAGAACGTATCCGAACGATATAACCCGAGAAGCTGTTCGTGGCAACGAATTTCACATGATTCGTTACCAACGCATACAACCACTCAGCCACGATGTAAGTTTGCCATTTACTCGCCTATTAACAGGCCCTGCCGACGTTACTCCGGTAATGCTCAATCCTACAGAGTTGGCAACCGCTAAATTTACATGGGCACATGAGTTGGCACAAGCTATTGTCTATCTATCGCCCTTAACGCATTTTGCCGATCACTACCAATATTATCTCCAAAGCCCTATGTTCGATTTGTTGCAACAATTGCCCACTTTTTGGGACGAAACACGCGTTTTGCCCTCCACAAAAATGGGGCAGGTGGTCGTTTTTGCACGAAGAAAGGGCAGCACTTGGTGGATAGGGGCCTTAAATGGTGAAAAAGAACAAACCGTGACTATTCCCGTAGATTTTTTATCTAAAACAGCTAAGGCCACGCTTATTTTCGATTCAGAAAAAGGATTTGCTGCCATTAATCGGATAGAAGAAACCATCAAAGCGCCCAAAAACATAACGGTAAAAATGGCTGCCGGTGGTGGTTTTGTCGCCAAAATGGAACAGTAAGGTTACATAATGCCACAGCTTGCATAGGTTAAAAGGCTTGTGTAAATGGAAAAGGATAAAATAGTGAAGTTATATGATAATGAAACCATCAAAATATAGGCTGCAGGTAGTTAATATTGTATCGCCCCAACGAGCCATATACATGTGTAGTACTACCACCGTTAGTAACAAAAAGCCGGTTTCGAGCAGCATCAATCGCTTCTTGGGCAGTTGTTGTTTGGTACTTTTCGGTTCAATCATGGTTGCGGCGCAGCCTGCTATGCGGGCAATACAAACGTTTACGGGCAAGGAAGTGGTGCTCAGCCAATCGTGGATACAACAAAGGGCCTTGCTCAACAACCAATATTTACACCAACTAAATGCCGATAGGCTGCTGCACAATTTTCGGGTAAATGTGGGTATCGCCTCCACCGCACAGCCGCTTGAAGGATGGGAACACCCAAAAGTAGGTTTGCGAGGCCACTTTACCGGTCACTATTTATCTGCATGCAGTTATGCAATCTACAATACAGGCGATACCGGTTTGCAAAACCGATTGCAATACATGGTAAAAGCATTGGCCGAATGTCAGCAAAAAGCGGGAGGGTATTATTTAAGTGCTTTTTCGGAAAAAGATTTTGACATATTGGAGAAACAATTTGGCGGCGTTTGGGCGCCTTATTATACCTATCATAAAATCATGCAAGGCATGCTAGATGCTTATACTTATGGTGGAAGCCAACAAGCATTAGCCGTAGTAAAAAATATGGCCACTTATGTACAACGCCGTATGGCCAAGCTGTCGCCCGAAACTATTGAAAATGTATTGTACACACCACAAGCCAATCCGGGCAACGAAGTGGGTGGCATGAACGATGTATTGCACCAACTATATGCTGTTACAAAAGACACCCTGCATTTGCAATTGGCCAAATTATTTGATAGGGATTGGTTTAGCAAACCATTAATGCAAAACAAAGACATCCTCTCCGGACTGCATGCCAACACACATTTAGTATTGGTGAATGGCTTTGTGCAACGCTATAAAAATACCCGTGAAAATGATTATGGTAAAGCAGCATTTCATTTTTGGGATATGCTCATGTACCACCATGCATTTGTGAATGGAAGCAGTAGCGGTCCAAGGCCTATTGCCACCACTTCAACCGCCAAAACTGCCGAACATTGGGGCAAAGCAGATGTGTTAAGTACTACTTTGACTGACGAAATTGCAGAGTCTTGCGTATCGCACAATACCCAAAAATTAACAAGTGCTTTGTTTCAACTATCCGGTCAAGTGCAATATGCACAATCGTATATGAATACCTTTTATAATGCAGTAATGGCATTGCAAAATGCCGAAAACGGACAGGTAGTATACCATTTGCCCCTAGCATCGCCACGAAAAAAAGTGTTTTTAAAAGAGAATGATTTTAAATGTTGTAACGGTACCAGCATAGAAGCATTTGCAAACCTCAACAGCAATGTGTATTTCCACGAAAAAGATACCCTTTGGATAAACCTCTACGTGCCTTCGCAATTAACTTTGTCATCGAAGTGGATGACGCTC
>JAIXOS010000274.1 GCA_027486695.1 Chitinophagaceae bacterium
CCTATGAAAAAGCAAAAGGTCGTACACTATTCGATAAACTAATTGATTTATACATAGATTATGGCTTCTATTTAGAAAACTTGATTAGCATTACCAAAAAAGGCATGAATGGTCAAAAAGAAATTGCCGATATGATGACAGGGTACAGAAACAATCCACCCGCTTCTATCAATGGTAGCAAAGTGGTAGAGTTGCTCGACTACGAATTACAAATTGGTAAAAATTTGGTTACCGGCGAAATATGGGCTATCAACTTGCCAAAAAGCAATGTTTTACAATTTATTGTAGAAGATGGTTCTAAAATTTCTGCCCGACCCTCTGGAACAGAACCTAAAATCAAATTCTATTTTAGTGTAAATACCACCCTCAACAGCAGAGCAGAATTTGACGAAAAATATGCGTTCTTAGAAAATAAAATTCAAGGTATTATTAAAGACATGCAATTGAAATAACCATCAATTTTGTTTTTCTTAAAAAGCCGGCTATTAGCAGCCGGCTTTTTTTTGCCCATAGGTTACAAAATAACCCCGCATGAAGGTATTATGAGCCAAAGGCTGGTACTTCGTATTAAGCTGCATGGGCGTTGGCACCGTTCAACGGAATCAATTCTATTAAGCAACACTTGCATATACAAATACATAGCTATTTTTCACTACCTGACACTTAGAACGGCATTTTGAAGCAATGACAGTGGCCCTTTTCTGTGAAATAACTAACTAGCAATTATGTACGCATTTAAATTGTATATAAAAAAGTTGAAAAAAAATTTCACGTTATAATATTGTTGATATATTTTTATATCTAATTTACATATCATTAACACCAACTAACCTATTATGGAAAGCACTCCCTCCACAAACAAAAGTTATCAGTTAAACTTTATTGGTAACGGCAGCAGTTTTTTTAGCATTATTGCCATTAATTGGCTATTAACCGCCATTACATTAGGCTTTTATTATCCTTGGGCAAAAGAAAAAAAATTAAAGTACTTGTATGGCTCTACTACCCTCAACAACGACCATTTTCAATTTTTAGGTACGGGTAAGGAAATGTTTAAAGGGTATATCAAAGCGCTTGTACTTATGGTAGTGTTATTTGCCATATTTATTGGAATTGTAGAAACAGGACACCCTAACCTAGCTACCCTCGTACTTTATTTGTCGCTTGCCGCAATTTTGCCTTTTGCCATTCACGGCACCTACCGCTATCGGATGTCTAAAACTATTTGGCGTGGTATACGATTTGGCTATCGCGGAGACAGAAATGAGCTAGTTCGTAATTTTTTTACGTGGGTATTTTACACCATTATTTCATTCGGTATTTATGCAGCATGGTTTACCGTTAATTTACGCAATTACATCTTCAACAATATTCGACTTGGCGATATTGAATTTAAATCAAAAGCAAAAGGCGACGATTATTTTTGGTTAAATGTTCGTGGGTATTTTTTCACCATCTTTACTTTGGGCATTTATATGTTTTGGTGGCAAGCAAACTTGTTCAACTTTTATATCAACAACCTCTCTCTTGAAAAAGGCGAACAAACAATCGAACTAAGATCCACGGCTACTGCCGGAGGCTTTTTTAAGTTAATTATTGTAAACTTGCTCATAATCGTTTTCACTTTTGGTTTTGGATATGCTTGGGCCGTAACACGAACTTTGAAATTTATCACTTCAAATATCCAACTAGAAGGAGATATTGATTTAGATACTGTTTTTCAAACTGAAGCAAGCTACAACGATGCTACGGGCGAGGACATTAGCGACTACCTAAATTCTGACATTGTAATATAATTATTGATATGCTTACAAAAGGTTTGTTTTTTGATGGAGTATCTTCAACGCCGCAACACGTTGCTGTACGTTTAGATACGCAAAATGGCAACCTCACCATTTCCAACGACGGCATTAAGCTAGCTGCGTGGCCACTGAGTACTATTGAGTCGGAGCAAAGCGAGCAAGTATTGCATATTTATGAGTATAAAAATAGCCTTGCCTATTTAAAAATACCCGAAGTAGGCTTTCATTTGTATTTACAGAAGTATTTACACGAAAATGGCTATTTGTCGTGGTACCAACGGTTAATTCTTGCGGGTACGCATGTTCATTTGGCCATCGTTGCTTTTTTAATGGCATTTATTGTGGTTGGTTATTTCTACGTACTGCCGGAAGTAGCTGCTGCAGCTGCCGAAATGCTGCCCGAAACATTTGACGACTCAATTGGCAATACGGTCTATGCTGAATTTGTAACTGAAAGCACCATCGATTCTACTAAAACCGCTCAACTAAACGCTTTTGCAAGTAAGATTCGTTTCAACAATAAAAAGAAAATAAAGTACATCGTTGTAAAGTCTGCTACCGTCAATGCATTTGCCTTACCTAATGGCACTGTAGTCGTATATACGGGCATTGTAGACCAAATGAAGCATTACGAGGAGTTGGCCGCTCTGTTAGGACACGAGGTGGCACACATCAATAATCGGCATTCTATTAAAATGCTTTGTAAAAATCTATCCGGCTATTTGTTTATTTCGGCTGTTTTGAGCGATGTAAATGGTATTATGGCAGTCATTGGCGACAATGTAAATAATCTGCAATCATTATCGCATTCCCGCAACTTTGAAAAACAAGCGGATGTGGATGGCTTACAAACATTGGTAAACAACCACATTAATCCCAATGGGATGATTGATTTATTCAAACGTTTACAACAGGCCACAAAGCACGAAATGACATCCTTGGAGTTTTTAAGTACCCATCCTGTTACAACTGAAAGACTAAAATACATTAGCGGTTTAATTGCAGAAAAAAAGATGGACATCAACCATCA
>JAIXOS010000424.1 GCA_027486695.1 Chitinophagaceae bacterium
AAATAGACTTGCTTCAGTCAAACGGGCTGTACATCGTTTGACTGTGGCTTTTTTTGGTTCTTTTTTTTCCACAAAAAAAAGAACGTATAAGTTTCTTTTGAAGCGAAGAGTCTTTCGTGGATAGGGACTGCTTCGTACCTCGTAGTGACGCACGGATTGGTGTTTTGTTCTTCGAAGTAAACAGCTCCATCTAGTACCGTCATTGCGAGGAACGAAGCAATCTGTTATTTTACCATAAAGGTCTCAGAGTTGGTTCACAGAATGCTAGGGCGAATGCCTAAGTCTAAGCAGCAGTACCGTTGGTTTCATGGAATAATAGTGCTGATAGGTAGCTACAATTAACAAAAACGCCACCAAACGTTATCAAACCACTACCATCAAAGTAACCAAACCAAGCTAGTTTCGAACCCTCATTTCACCTTAAATAAGCCATTATGAAACAATGTTACGCCATGCGTACAGCCCTTTTTTTACGGCATTTTTTGTATCTTGTACTAATTACACTTTCTTTTTGCACCGCCAATCATGTAGGAGCACAATCAGTAGTAATGACCAATTTTACTACAGGGTCGGCCACTTTTGCTCGCACGCCTACTGCCGGCTCTACTATTGCGGTAGTAAAAGATGTGAACGATACTACCAACCGCGTTTTATCATTCAATTGGACTAACCTTGCCAAGCTCACCAACTACACATTGGCTACTAGCAGTAATGCAAATACGTTAGCCTCTACTTCTATTTTAATCCGCGAAGTATTTGCATCTGTTCCCAATGCTATTTTGAAAGCAAAAGTGTACATACCTGGCAATGTTTTAATAGATTCTATTCAACTGTATTTAAGAAACAATAGCAATACGGTAATTGCTAAATCGCCGGTGATGGTATTGGGTGCTCTTTATACACCGGGTTGGCAAACCCTATCGCTCGATGCGCCTGTACCTGCGGGTACCATCCTTCGAGATTTATCGTTGGGAGTGTGGGGGGCAAACGGAACGGGCTACATATATGTAGATGATGTGGTAGCCGAAACCACTACACCAAAAGATAGCACCACACTTTGGAATTTTAGTACCACTTCAAGTGCTACCAACAATTTTCAACGTTGGAATACCACCGATAACGGAAGCCATCCGGTACTTAATATTGCCGCAAAAGACCAAGAGGATACCACTAATAGAGTATTGGAACTCAACTGGACTGCCAACAATTTTGCAGCACCTAAAAACGTGGCAATTTATACAACTAGTACCGCTAATCTATCTACCAACGTAATACTGCGTGAGGTATTGGGCAGTATTAACTATCCCGTAAAAATTAAAGCACGCATATTTGTTCCTGCAACATCAATAGTAGCAGGTATGCGAATGCTCTACTCTATTGGTGGCAAAACCCTCACCTCTGATTCTGTTGAGGTAGTGCCCAATGTGTCGCAGTGGTACAATGTTGAATTGCCCGCTTTTGTGCCTTCGCAATATCCTTCTCCTAAAGAATTACTTTTTTGGGCATATGGTATTGAAGGGGCAGGCAATTTGTACATCGACGATATTGTAGTTGTAAAAGAGGCAGTAACGCCACTCCAATTATTACAATTTTCAGTAGCCGCCAATAATAGTGGTAAAGCAAACATAGCTTGGCAAACAGCCAATGAAGTAAATACGGCCTATTTTGATATTGAACAATCTGCAAACGGACAACCTTTCCAAACAATTGGTCGTGTAAGGGCCGCATCGGTTGCTGCACTCACCCACCATTATAGTTATACTACCGAAAAAGTATTAACAGAAGGCGTGCATTATTTCCGGTTGAAAATGGTAGACGCCGATGGTGCTACTACGTATAGCCAAGCAAAAAAACTAGTAGTAAGTGCCGCCATAACTTTGCATACCTATCCCAATCCGGCAACCCACCAAGTAATAGTGCAGCATCCGTCAATTGTGCAAGCAGGGGCTAGGCTACAGGTTATTAATCAACAAGGTCAAATCGTTAATACCTATGTGTTGCAACAAAAAGCTACATCAACGCAGCTTTCTGTTAATCACTTGCCAACAGGCACCTATCAGTTGGTATTGTTGCAAACCAATCAACCCAAAGCAAGTACACGGTTAATCATTCAAAAATAATAGTACCGCTATTGCAATAGGAAGTAGGAGAAAAAACATTAACGATGATTATGAGGGTATGATTGGTTAATACAAACTACTACTTCCTGCTGCAATATCGCTTGGCTACATCAGCAATTGTGTGTACAGTATACATTTTGCTACCTAATTGTTAACAATGTACTACCCTAATACTTATTAGAACTTGCGAATTTTGTATTGCTTGTCAACTCCCATTTTATGTGTATACCTCAAATACCTTCTTTTAGACTTCCCATTTTAAATCTAACTTTTTTTAAAGCTTGTAACATGAAAAAGACAATTGTATTGTTTCTAATGCTTTTTGCCTGTATTATTACCGGATGGGCACAGGCCACAAATACCTATTATGTAAGAACTGCAGCAAATGGTGGCGGAACGCTTACATTGAACGGTACAACAATTACAGCCGGAACAGCCAACTTATACACTACCAATAATAGTTCTGGTGGAAATGTAACCGTTGCTACAATCAATGCTACCACCGATAGTATTGTTATTATGAATGCTAGTACGCTTACCGTTAGTGGCAATACCGCTGTACAAGCAATCAATGTTGCTACAGGAGGAATATTGACATTTTCGCCTGCGACTACAACAAGTGCAGTATATAGCTCACACAATTCAGGAACCAATCAAATTACTTTTACCGCCGCACCAAGTGCAACGGTAGGACAATTAATTATCGGTGCAGGCATCACTTCCGGAACCACCATTACCGCTATCAGTGGTAGTACGGTAACATTAAGTCAAAGTTTTACAACACCAAGTGGGAATTATTTTTTTGGAGATCGTTTTGCAATTACAAATTTAGCGATTAATGGCGTTTGTAATGGTTCAGTACCTAGTTCAGGAGCGCCTGCCTCTCTTATTGTAACGGGAACACTTTCGGGTACGACAAGTGGAACTTCAACTAACAGGATTGTAATGGGAGATAATGCTACAGTAAATGCCTTTAATGGTTCAGGATCAAATCTTACTTTACTTAATCTTGGAGCAAATTTCAATTTTAATGGCACAGTTACTCTTCCAAATCTTAGGCTTGACAATAGTTTTGGCGCATCTACATGTACTTACACTTTATTGAGTGGGGCATCCTTAACAATTACTAGTGGGCTTGCTAACAGTTCAACGTATCCTAATAGACGTTTTGCACCTTCCCCTACTTCTAATCTAACTATTAATGCATATTCTGCAGGCGGTGCACTAGGAATTTATTTTGCTTCTAGTGCCAATACCAT
>JAIXOS010000001.1 GCA_027486695.1 Chitinophagaceae bacterium
AAAGAAGAAGTCCAGAAAGAAGTTGAAAAAAAAAAAAAAAAATATGAAATTGTAAAAGACACTTCAGCACTCAACAGCTTGAAAGCAGCCAAAAAATCTAAGTAAAAGTGTATTCCTTTCCTCTTTTATAATCGCTACTAACTAGATTGATTTTGACAAGTCAATCTAGTTATCTGCCGGGGGCGTATTTCCTGCGCCACCATTTGCTTTATCTACTTTTTCTCTAAAACGCTGTCTGTTAATTAGGGCCTTTCGGATTTCGTTGCCAAATTCCATTTCGGCTAAAAAAACTTTGTTGGCTCGTTCATCGCTACCGAGTATTTTTTTGAATTCAGCACTGTGCTTCTTTTTTATTTGCAGCGCCTTTTCTTCGTATTGTAATACATTCTCTTTATTCTGCTTGCGTACGGCTTTCAACTCGTCGGCATAAGCATAATAAGCTGGCCAAAATTTTTGTGCATCTTCGGAGGAAAGTGCCAATTTTCGTGTTAAATAGGCAATTTTTAGTCCTTGTACATTGGGCATAACGCCGGTAGCATCGGAAGGAGGCTGTGCAAAAGATATTTGAGCAGCACACAACAACATTGCTATTAGTAAATATTTCATACCTATATATTGTTTACGTATCATCTAATTCTGCTTTTAGCCACCCTTACTCACTTTGTGTTTGCTTGTAGCCAACTCGTTTTCCTTTAAAAAAGCATTTAGCTCTTCATCGGTACACATTTGCAGGTGTTCTTGCAGATTAAACAAGGCATCTACCGGAATATTGGCCATATCGTGCATATCGGTATTGGCCGGCAAGGCACTTTCGTTCAGCAAGTAATTGGCTAATTCGGCATCGGAAAGTTGGTTGATACGCACACCTATTTCTGCTTTTGCCACTTGCTGATGCTGTTGCACTTTTTGGTAGCGCCAAATACCCGCCAATAACATGATGGTAACAAGGCAAGCAGCAGTAGCATACCACCACCGAATGGATGTAGCAAATGATACAATTGTAGCTTGGGGGGTTGTTTTTGGCGTGTGAACAAGCACCTTGGTTGGCACCGAATACGGCATTTGTTTTGGCACTTGCGCCAATAAAGGAGCTATGAGTGTCAACTCGTCTTCAATTGCCTGATTGATGGCAGGTTCAGTTAAACGGGTGGACAATTGCGGATAAAGTTGGGCAAAATAATTATTGGGCACCGTATAAGGAACTTTTTTGGGAGCCTGTAACAACATTTCCTCCGGGAACAACTGATTTGCCAATGTTGCATAAAAATGTTGGAAATAAGTTTGCGGTATGGCATGCGGCATGCGGTTACCTATATTCGCTAACTGTGGCGTTGTTTCTTTCAATTCTTGGTATATCGGCGTATTGCTGTTCATAGTATCCTTTTGTAGACTTGCACAGATAGCCGCGGTTTAATGCTGTAACAGATAAGTTTCAATTTTTTTTGCGGCATGGAAATAGCTTGCCTTTAATGCACCTTCGCTAGTTTCCAAAATACGGCTCATTTCTTCGTAGGGCATTTCGTCGTAGTAACGCAAATTGAATACCAATTTTTGCTTTTGTGGCAGGGTTTGTATGGCCAATTGTAATTTCCATTCCAATTGGGCGGCATCAAAGTTGGTATCAGCTTTTACTTTGTTGGTAAGTGCAATTGTTTCGTCGTTCCACTCTACTACATTTCGTTTCTTTTGTTGTTCAATAAAAGTTAAACATTCGTTGGTAGCAATGCGGTAGAGCCAAGTATACAATTGACTATCTTCTCTAAAGTTGTGTAGCGATCGCCAAACTCTTATAAACACGTTTTGCAATACATCGTTTGTATCGTCATGGCTAATCAACATACGTCGTATGTGCCAATATAATTTTTCTTGATACATCTGTACCAATTGTTCAAAAGCTTTTTCTTTTGTTTGATCTTGTTTAAACAATCGGAGTAGCTCGCTATCGTTTGCCTGCATGGAGGTGGCTTTTGGGGGGTGTTAGATGGTCTAAATGTAAGAAAGTTTAATCCAGAAAGCAAGAGGGGTCAAAAGGGCATAAAAAAAGGGCCAGGATAGACATCCAGCCCCGTTTTAAAATCCAATATCCTATGAAAAACCGTGTCAAATATACAGCACTATTTTTTAAAGAAACCTATTTAACGCACATTTATTTTATTAACACACCTTGATATCTTAACTACATACCAGATTTACAAATTACTTTACAAGAAAACAAATTTGTAATTTTTTGGTGCCGCTTCTATTTGTAATTTTATTTTATGGTAATTTACTTCAGTCAGGCATCTGTTACACAAAAAGTACGCCGCTACCATTTACTTGGTACCTTGCTTTTGTTGGGACACCTATTGGTTGGCTGTAGCAAAAAAAACACCCAAACTTTACCAACCGCTTACACCCGCTTTATCATACTGAAAGGGGCACATTATGCCAACTACGACTCATCCAAACTTATTACGACCGCCTATAGCGAGCAGCGCTTTTGGGTAATTTTTGATAGCACAGCCATTTACCAAAATGTATTGACAAGCAACCAATTTGACATCAACAAACTGTATGGCTTTTCCGACAACAACGCATTTCATCAAGCCTTTAGTGCCCGATTTGGTTGGAATTGGCTCAACAACAAACTGCATTTATGGGCATATGTATACAACGATGGTCAACGCCTTGTGAAAGACTTAGGCAGTTTTCCACTTTATACGCCGCTCAATTGCAGCATTAAAGTTGATAGCAATACGTATGTTTTTGGAATTGATAACCAAAAATGGACAATGCCCCGAACAAGCAATACACCAATTGCCAACGGATACAAATTATTGCCCTATTTTGGCGGCGATGAGCCTGCTCCTCATGACATTGTTATTTTAATTAAAGAAGAGTAATGCTCGTTTTATGCGTTTATGGCTTCATTTGTATGATACCTTTCGGGTATTGGGCAACGACTACCTTTCGCTATTGCGCTACCATCCAATAATACACCAATAAAATACAAATACAATTCAACAGGTTCTGTTAATTTAGTGCCCTAAATTGATGCATAATGGAACTAAATGCCGAAATACAAAAAATACAACGCAAGTTTATACCAACTGATTTTGTGATCACTACTTGGGAATCGCTTTTGCCTTTCTTTGACCAATTGGTACAGCAACCACTCGATAGCAAAGCTGCACTTACCGAATGGCTGCAAAATGTAAGCGAACTAGAAGCGGTAGTTAGTGAAGATGCTTGTTGGCGTCAAATAAAAATGACTTGCGATACGAACAACAAAGAACTAGAAGCCGCATTTACCTACTTCTGCATGGAAATTCAGCCACACCTTCAATCGTATGCCGACATACTGAATCGAAAATTAATTGCCTGCCCCTATACCAACGAGCTAAACCCTGAAGAATTTTTTATTTATTTACGTAATGTAAAAAAGAATATTGATTTATTCCGCGAAGCCAATATTCCCATTCAGGCCGAACTAAATGTGATGCAACAGCAATTTGGTGCTATTTCGGGCAAAATGACCGTTACAGTAAACAATCAGGAATATACACTTCAACAGGCAAGCAAATTTTTAGAAAATGCCGATCGCAATCTCCGCAAAGAAGTGTATTATAAAATTCAAGAACGTCGCTTACAAGATACCGATCAACTACACCAATTGTATTCGCAATTGGTAGCCAAAAGACATCAAATTGCGCTCAATGCCGGATTTGCCAATTACCGCGATTATAAATTTGCCGAACTTGGCCGTTTTGATTACACAAAAGAAGATTGTTACCAATTTCATGAAGCCGTAAAACTGCACGTATTACCCTTAATTGATACTATTTACGAACGCAAAAAACAACAATTGGGATTAACCGAACTAAAACCATGGGATACCGAAGCTGAACCCGAAGGTGTGAGTCCGTTAAAACCTTTTACCAATGGCGAAGATCTGTACAACAAAACAGTTTTGTGTTTTGAACAATTGCATCCTTTTTTTGCCAATTGCTTACGCAAAATGAAAGCCCTTGGTCATTTTGATTTGGAAAGCAGAAAAGGAAAGGCGCCGGGGGGCTACAATTGCCCTTTAGCCGAAAGTGGTGCTCCTTTTATATTTATGAATGCCGCCGGCACAATGGCCGATGTAACTACTATGGTACACGAAGGCGGGCATGCCATTCACTCTTTTTTATCGCACCATTTACCACTAAGTGCTTTCAAAGAGTACCCAATGGAAATTGCAGAAGTGGCAAGCATGAGCATGGAGTTATTCAGCATGCAATACTGGAATAGCTTTTTTGATAACGAGACCGACTTGCAACGGGCCAAAGTACACCAACTAGAACGTACCATTACCATTTTTCCATGGATAGCTATAATCGATAAATTTCAACATTGGGTGTACGAAAATCCCCACCACACTATAGAAGAACGCACCATCCGGTGGAATGCTATTTTACAAGAATTTTCTACGAAAAGCATTGATTTTACCGGCTTAGAGCAGTTTAGAAGTATTGCTTGGCAGCGTCAATTACATTTATTTGAAGTCCCTTTTTACTACATCGAATATGGTATTGCGCAATTAGGTGCTATTGGATTGTGGAAACAATTTAAGGAGGATGAACAAAAAGCCTTGCACAATTACATTAAGGCGCTTAGTTTAGGCGGCACCAAAACACTACCCCAATTGTACGAAGCCGCAGGATTAAAATTCGACTTGTCTCCCAATCACATAAAAACTTTAATGGAATTTGTACATGCCGAGATGGCCCAATTATAAACAACCTAGCCGCACATTCAACCTTCCTAAGGAGCAGTGCTATCGAATGACTGCTCTTTAGGAATCACCAATTGAATAAACAAATACAATAATCACCATGTAACCTATTAATCAAACACATACATACTTCAAATAGGATGTAAACAGGTATACAATAAGCTGTATTTTGAAGCACAAGCTA
>JAIXOS010000098.1 GCA_027486695.1 Chitinophagaceae bacterium
CCAATTATTGAATACACCAAAGAAGTAGTGTATGTAAACGACTACGAAATTGCAATCATCAAAGCAGACGAATTGGTGTTGAAAAATTTGGGCAACGAAAAGCAAACACCTTTTATTACACAGTTAGACATGGAACTTGCCGCAATTGAAAAAGGCGGTTACGACCACTTCATGCTGAAAGAAATTCACGAACAGCCAGATACCATTTTCGACTGTTTGCGTGGTCGTTTGCTCACCCATTCCAATCAAATTATCATGAGTGGTATCGATAACCACTTAGCGTCGTTGGTCAATGCACAACGCATTGTTATAGTAGCTTGCGGTACTAGTTGGCATGCCGGTTTGATTGCAGAATATATGTTTGAAGAAATTTGCCGCATACCGGTTGAGGTGGAATATGCGAGCGAATTCCGCTATCGCAATCCCATTATCAACAAAGGCGATGTAATTATTGCCGTATCGCAAAGTGGAGAAACAGCAGATACTTTGGTAGCATTGGAAAATGCCAAGGAAAAAGGAGCCTTCATTTTTGGTGTGGTGAATGCAGTAGGCAGCAGCATTGCACGCTTGAGCCATGCAGGTGCTTACACACACAGTGGCCCCGAAATTGGTGTAGCAAGTACCAAAGCCTTTACCGGTCAGTTAGCGGTGCTTACTATGATGGCACTAAAAATTGGTTACGCCAAGGGCAGCATAGACGAACAACGGTACATGGAATTAATGAAGGAATTGGAAGCCATTCCAGAAAAGGTTAAAGAAATTTTGGCCGACACCTCCAATATACAACGCATTGCAGCTAAATACAAAGATGCGCAAGACTTTTTGTTCCTTGGGCGTGGCTACAATTTCCCTGTGGCATTGGAAGGTGCTTTAAAACTAAAAGAAATTTCTTACATCCATGCGGAAGGTTATCCGGCAGCGGAAATGAAACACGGACCAATTGCATTGGTAGATGAAAACTTACCCGTTTTGTTCGTGGCTACCAAAGATCGCTACTACGAAAAAATAGTGAGCAATGTACAAGAAATCAAGGCTAGAAAAGGAATGGTTATTGCAGTAGCTACTGCAAAAGACAATGTAATTCCAAGTATGGCCGATGATACCATGTTTGTACCCGATGCCGACGAAATCATTGCTCCTTTACTCAGTGTAATACCCTTACAATTACTGAGTTATTATGTGGGCATCAACAAGGGCTTTGATGTAGACAAACCCCGAAATTTGGCCAAAAGCGTTACAGTGGAATAATTTTGAACACCATTATTATAGAACTATTCAGCAAATAACCAATTAGCTGATCGGCTAGTTGGTTATTTGCTGAATAGACATTCTAGCCTTGAACGGTGCCAACGCCCATGTGGCACAATAGTTGCAACGGCGATGGGCTCATAAAGAAAAAAGAAAGATTGCGCATGTCACAGAATATAATCAAAAAAACACCTCTTGCTTCGCTTGGATATGAATTTGTAACAAGTGAATACTTAAAATCGGGCGAAGATGAATACACCCTTCGCAATTTGCAAAACAGAAGTGGCATTTCTTACAAACACCTTACCGCCTACGAAATAGAAGTATTGGTAAGAAACCGAAATACAAGCGACGATTGGAACAATATTTATGTTTCGGATGCTTTTAATCCGGAATTGGTGAAAAACTGTAAGTTTTATGGTTTGGTGCGAATTGGAAAACTAGAACCTTATTTTTTAAGTTTTAGCGATTTAAAAGTATCTGTTGGCTTATACAACAGTACCATTATTAGTTGCGATTTTGGCGACAATGTATGTATTGACAATGTCAACTATTTGTCGCACTACATCATTGGCAACGAAGCCATTATTGTAAATGTAAACGAATTAGTAACCACCAATAAAGCCAAGTTTGGCAACGGCATTGTAAAGGAAGGCGAACCCGAAAACCTCCGTATTTGGCTAGAAGTATGCAACGAAAATGGTGGCCGCAGCATTTTACCCTTTAACGGTATGCTTGCCGGAGATGCTTATTTATGGAGTAAATACCGCACCGATGAGGCACTCTTGAATAAGTTCAAAGCCTTTACAGAAGCAGAATTTAAGTGCAACAGGGGGTATTATGGCAAAATAGGCGACCGAACGGTGATTAAACATTGTAATATCATCAAGGATGTATGGATTGGTCAGGATGCCTATATTAAAGGAGCCAACAAACTAAAAAACCTTACCATCAACTCTGGCGAGGAAGGTAAAACGCAAATTGGTGAAGGGGTAGAATTGGTGAACGGTATTGTAGGCTTTGGCTGTAGAATTTTTTACGGTGTTAAGGCGGTTCGCTTTATTATGGCATCGCATTCGCAACTGAAATATGGCGCCCGACTAATCAACTCCTACTTAGGCAACAATGCTACTATTTCGTGCTGCGAGGTATTGAATTCGCTTATTTTTCCGGCACATGAACAACACCACAACAATTCCTTTTTATGTGCAGCGCTCATTATGGGGCAAAGTAATATTGCAGCAGGGGCTACTATTGGCAGCAACCACAACTCGCGCAGTCCGGATGGCGAAATGATGGCCGGACGTGGCTTTTGGCCGGGCTTGTGCGTAAGCATCAAACACAACTGTAAGTTTGCCTCTTTTACCATCTTGGCAAAAGGCGATTACAAATCGGAATTAAATATCCCTATTCCTTTTGCTTTGGTGAATAACGATGTGCCTAACAACCAATTGGAAATAATGCCGGGATATTGGTTTATGTACAACATGTATGCACTTGCCCGTAACTGTTGGAAATACATTGACCGCGACAAGCGCATCAACAAAATACAACACATTGAGTACAACTACCTTGCTCCGGACACCATCAACGAAATGTTTGAGGCTTTGGCTATAATGGAATTAGCAACGGGCAAAGCTTATCTACGCCAATCGCCTACCGATGCGGTTCTTGCGGATGCCGAAATAGCTGCTATTGGCAAGCAATTATTAATAAACAACAATCCTGTAGTTAACCAATTAGAAATCACGGTTACATGCGTTGAAAATGCCAAACGCAAAGCTGTTTTGGTAAAAACATTGAAAAGCTATGCGGTATTTACAAAAATGATGACCTTTTATGGCACTTCGGCATTGATAGATTGGCTACTTGAAAATCCTACCAAAAGCATTTCAGACGTGCAACAACTGCTGACTACGCACCACATAAGAACAGAATGGGTGAATGTAGGTGGTCAGTTAATTACCGTTGAGGATGTAGCGCTACTCAAACAGCAAATAAAAGATGGCACGTTGCAATCTTGGGACGATGTACACCAATGGTATAGCCAAAATGGACTCGGTTATGCCGATAAAATGCGCGCACATGCAATAGCAAGCCTACAAATAGTGAAGTCTCTAACCCCACAAAACCTGAC
>JAIXOS010000318.1 GCA_027486695.1 Chitinophagaceae bacterium
ATGGCTGTATACAGTTTGCCCAGTAGACCTACGATACAACAAAAAGGCACCGTAGTATTGGTACAATAGTTTATTGGCATTAGAGATTAAGCGGTTACCTACCCCGCAGCGCAGCGAGGAGTATGAGCGAAAAGCCCGACCCCGAAGGGGAATGCCCCACTTTTACAAAATTAAAAGAGGTGGAAAAAAATGCTGATTAGTAAGGCGAAGACTCGAAATTTATTTTTTTTCGTTAGCCATTTTTTTTCGAATACGACTCAAATGTTCGGGTGTGATGCCTAAATAGGAGGCAAGCATATATTGTGGAATTTTTTGTAATAGCGCCGATTGGTTGTTGCGCAGCATTTGATAGCGGTCCTCGGGCGAGATTGCTAGAAGAGCATAGTTGCGATGGGCCAATAAAATAAATAAATGTTCGGCTAACTTACGTGCAAAGGTTTCAAAAACCGGGAATTGTTGAAACAGTTCTTGCATATGGGTGCGATGTAGTTGCCATACAGAACCATCTTCTATAGCATCAATATTGTCGTGCGCGGGCTGCTCTGTTAAAAAAGAAGCATATTCAGAAATGTATTCATTGCTTCCAATAAAGCCAGTAGCAATTTGTTTGCCATCAACGGTATTGTAAAAGCGAAAAAAGCCCTGATTAATGAACCAAACGTGGTTGCAATATTGTCCCTCTTGAATAAGGTGCTGCCCTTTAGAAACAGTTTTTAGTGTTAAATGTTGGTGCAAAGCGGCTAGTGCCTCATGGGAAATATTGGGCACTAGCTTGCGATAATAAGTATCTATTGCATCAAACATGCGTTAATTTATTGAGTGTTTGTAAAACGAGTTGGTAGGTAGTGTCGTTACTAAGTGCTTGGGGAACAAAGGGTTCGCCGGTTACTTTTTCGAAAAGTTCGATGTAGCGTTTGCTAATGGTTTGTATCCATTCGGGCGTCATTTCCGGAACAGATTGTCCTTCTTTACCCATGAAGTTATTGGCTATCAACCATTCGCGTACAAATTCTTTGCTGAGTTGCAATTGTCTTTCGCCCTTGGCTTGACGATCGGCAAAACCGTCGGCATAAAAATAGCGGGATGAATCGGGAGTATGAATTTCGTCCATCAAGTAAATGGTGTTATCAATAGTGCCAAATTCGTATTTGGTATCTACTAAAATAAGCCCCTGTTTGGCAGCAATGGATTTGCCTCTTTCAAACAAAGCCAATGTATAGGCTTTCAGTTGTGCCCACTCTTCCGGGGTAGCCAATCCTTGCGCTAATATTTCCGCTTCGCTAATGTCTTCATCGTGTCCTTCTGAAGCTTTAGTGGTAGGGGTAATGATAGGGGTGGGGAAAAAATCGTTTTCGCGCATGCCCTCGGGTAGGCTAATACCGCACAAGGTACGCAACCCACTTGCGTAGGTGCGCCACGCATGACCTGTTAAGTTGCCACGAACAACCATTTCTATTTTAAATGGCGTACAGCGTTTGCCTACACTTACATTGGGTGCCGGGGTTGCAAGTAACCAATTAGGACAAATATCTGCGGTAGCAGCCAGCATTTTAGCGGCTATTTGGGTGAGTACTTGCCCTTTGAACGGTATAGGCTGTGGTAATATTACATCAAATGCCGATATTCTATCGCTTGCTACCATTACGAGCAAGTGTTCGTGAATGGAGTACACATCTCTGACTTTGCCGCTATAAAAAGCTGATTGGTTGGGGAAATGAAACTGTTGCATGCTGCGAAAATAAAGCCAACGTGGGGAACAGATGTCCTAAAAAGCATTTTTTTCTTAACACGACAGCTAAAAGGTGTGTACAAATAAAATTTTCACAACAAAATAACAAATAGTATTTTGGTAGTCAATTAAAAACCAAATATTGCCAATATGAAACAAAAATCTATATTTTGGTGGCTGCTTATTGTATGTTTTACAGTACTTAGTGCCAATGCCCAGAAAGTGATACAAGTAACAGGAAGCGTTAAAAACGTGCAAACGAATGAGTTGGTACCTGCTGTTTCGGTGATGATTAAGGGCTCAAGTGTAGGTGCTTTTACCAATGATAAAGGCGATTTTTCGTTTAGTACTGCCAAAAAACCACCCTTTACATTAGTTGTTTCATCGGTGGGTTATGTAACAAAAGAAATATTGTTTACCGGTAAAGAGTTGGTAGTTAGTTTTCAGCCGGGTTATGTGTTGGGCGATGAAGTAGTAGTGGCTGCATCAAGGGCCGCGGAGCGTATTCTAGAATCGCCTGTTTCGGTGGAGCGTATCAGCAATCCTGCTATCAGAACAACACCTGCAACAAGCTATTACGACATATTGGGTAACCAAAAAGGGGTAGATGTAACAACTTCGTCTTTTACTTTCAAAAGCATTAGTACAAGGGGCTTTAATGGTAGCGGTAACCTCCGCTTAAACCAAATTGTGGATGGTATGGATAACCAAGCGCCCGGGCTCAATTTTGCCGTGGGTAGTATAATTGGACTTACCGAATTGGATGTTGATAATATGGAACTACTTTCTGGCGCTTCGTCTGCACTGTATGGTCCGGGTGGTATGAATGGTACTTTATTGATCAATAGCAAGAGTCCGTTCAAATACCAAGGATTGAGTTTTCAAATAAAACAAGGAGCCAATCATTTGGACAGAAAACAACGTGATGAGCGTGGTGCTTTTTATGATTGGAGCATACGGTATGCACAAAAAATTAACGACAAATTGGCGTACAAATTGGGTATGCAAATTATTCAGGCCAAGGATTGGTTAGCTACCAATCAAGGGAATTATTTACGCCCTACAAGTGGTAGTGCTTTGCCTTATGGACAAACAATTCCCGGCGACAGAAACAGCGATCCGAATTATGATGGAGTTAACCTATATGGAGATGAAACAAATACACCAATACAACCTGTTTTAGGTCAAGTGGGGGCTGGATTTGTAGCCGCAGGATTGGCACCTAAGTCAGCAATAGATGCAATTTTAGCCACTGTTCCCGCAACACAATTGGTATCACGTACAGGTTATGCCGAAAAAGACGTGGTAGATCCCAATACACTCAATTACAAATTAACAGGAGCTATACATTACAAAGTAACCAACCAAATAGAAGCAATCGTAGCCGCCAATATTGGCGTAGGAAATACGGTTTATACGGGTAGTGATCGCTATTCTTTAAAAAACCTACGGATGGGTCAGTATAAGCTAGAACTCAAAGCAAAAAACTGGTATTTAAGAGCTTATACAACGCACGAGGATGCAGGCGACTCGTATAACGCTACCATTGCTAGTCGTTATTTTAATGAAAAATGGAAGTCAAGTACAGGCGCTACAGGCTGGTTTGCCCAATATGCCCAAGCGTATTTACAAGCACGGCTAAAAGGTGCAGCAAATAGTACTGCTCATATTTCGGCAAGGGCAGTGGCAGATAATGGTCGCCCAACCGGTCCGGTGTACGAACATCCCCTTTTCCAACAATTAGTATCTACCCCTATTTCTGATCAGGGCGCCTTATTTGTAGATCAAACCAACTTAAAAGCAGCAGAAGGGCAGTGGAATCTTACCGATGCGTTAAAATTGAATACCTATGGTTCTGAATTGATAGTGGGAGGCAATTTTAGAAGGTTTAGCTTAAATTCAAAAGGTACATTGTTCGCTGATACCGCTGGCAAAATTAATATCGATGAAGTTGGAACATACGCTCAATTGTCGCAAAAAATTGCAGATATTGTTAAATTGACTTTTTCTGGACGGTATGATAAAAACACCAATTTCAAAGGCCGGTTTACGCCACGTTTTTCAGCGGTGGTTAAACTTGCTAAAGACCACAATCTAAGAATGTCTTACCAACAAGCGTATCGTTTCCCGTCTACTCAAAACCAATGGATTCGTTTGGTAATTAATAGCGGTACCATATTGTTAGGAGGATTACCACAATTGCGTGATGTTTATAATTTCAATGGAAACCCGGCCTATTCTCAAGCTAGTTTGATGCAATTTGCAGCTACCGGAAATCCGGCGGTATTAAAACCTCAAGTGTTTAGTGAGTTTAAACCGGAAAATTCTGCTTCTTACGAAGTGGGCTACAAGGGATTAATTGGAAAGAAATTATTAATTGATGTTTATGGTTATGTGTCTGACTTTGAAAATTTCATTACCAATGTCAATGTGGTTCAATCTACAAACGGTAGTGTAGCCGGTTTGGCAAATGCCAATACGCGTAGGGTGTTTGTGGTAGCAACCAATGCACCGGGTCGTGTTAAAACAAGGGGCTATGGAGTATCGGTAGATTATTTGTTGCCGAAAAACTTCTCGGTTGCTGCTAATGTTTATTCAGACGAGATGTACCAAAAACCAGCAGATGCATCGTTTGTTACCTTCTACAATACGCCTAAATATCGTACCAATTTTAGCGTAAGTAATAACGGTTTTGGCACAGATAAGCGCTATGGCTTTAGTGCTACTTACAGATGGCAGGAGGCTTTTGATTACGAAGGCACTTTTGCGGTAGGTAAAGTACCTGCTTTTAGCACAGTAGATGCCATGATTAGCTACAAGTATCCAAAAATAAAATCGTTGGTGAAACTTGGTGGTACCAACTTGTTGAATAAATATTATGTCAACGGCTTTGGTAATGCACAAGTAGGCGCATTGTATTATGTAGCTTTTAGTTACAATGTTTTCTAAAATAGCCAATCTGCAATTGTAAAAATGCGAATTGCTCGGTAAAAAGTTTTTTTATTGTGCGATAGTTTGTACGGAACGTTTTTTTTACTGCATAAAACTATATTTTTGCGCTGCTTGGAAATTGTACTTAATCGGCAAGCAGTAAATTTAAAATAATTCATATATGCGTCAAATTGCTTTCAGAGAGGCTTTGCGTGAAGCCATGAGTGAGGAAATGAGAAGAGATGAGCGAGTGTTTTTAATGGGTGAAGAAGTTGCAGAATACAATGGAGCTTACAAAGTAAGCCAAGGTATGTTGGCAGAATTTGGTCCCAAAAGAGTAATTGACACACCAATTGCCGAATTGGGCTTTACGGCAGTTGCTGTAGGCGCTGCACAAAATGGCTTGCGTCCTATTGTAGAATTTATGACTTGGAACTTTGCTGTTTTACCTTTAGACCAAATATTGAACACCGCTTCAAAAATGTTGGCCATGAGTGGTGGACAAATTTCTTGCCCTATTGTGTTTAGGGGCGGAAATGGAAGTGCAGGTCAACTAGGAGCGCAGCACTCAACTGCTTTTGAAAGCTTGTATGCCAATATTCCCGGTATCAAAGTAGTTTCTCCATCAAATGGTTACGATGCGAAGGGCTTATTGAAACAAGCAATTCGTTACGAAGAAGATCCCGTAATGTTTATGGAAAGCGAAATGATGTATGGAGATAAATGCGAAGTGCCCGAGGAAGAATATTATATTCCATTAGGTAAAGCAGATATTAAAAAGGCAGGTAGAGATGTTACCATCGTGTCGTTTAATAAAATGATGAAAGTAGCTTTGGCAGCCGCCGTTGAATTAGAAAAAGAAGGCATCAGCGCAGAAGTCATTGATTTAAGAACCATTCGCCCATTGGATTGGGAGACGATTCTTAATAGCGTTAAAAAAACCAATCGCTTAGTTATTGTTGAAGAACAGTGGCCTTTTGCAAGTGTTAGCAGCGAAATTACCTACCGCATTCAAAAGGAAGGTTTCGATTACTTAGATGCGCCAATTCGCCGTATTACAAGTGCCGATGCCCCCATGCACTACGCGCCTAATCTTGCAGCATTGGCAATACCCGATGTTGAAAGAACCGTAAAATTGGTGAAAGAAGTAATGGGTACAAAAAAATAACCAATAATGCCTACTGGCTAATATAATTAAATCCCGAAGTTCCCAAGTTGGCTTCGGGATTTTTATTTGCAGTGGCTATTGAATTTAAAGTAGATATCGGGTAGTTGGCTTATGAAATCGTTAGTGAGAGTGCATAGCAAAATATGGTTTTATCGATTTTGGGGTATCGCAGCAATCCTATTGGGTAATAATGTCGTAGATGGCCAATTACTCACCGATTCGCTATGCGAAGTACAAGTGCAGGCATTTGCCTATCAACAAGGCCTATTACAAACGCCTGCCGCAATAGCCAAAATAACCCAACAACAGCTCAACAATACACATCCCTTGGGCTTACTGCCTGCGGTTAATATGGTTGCAGGTGTAAAAATGGAGGAAAGAAGCCCTAATAGCTATCGATTAAGCATCCGTGGGAGTTCTTTACGATCACCTTTTGGCGTTCGAAATGTAAAAGTATATTGGAATGATATTCCCTTTAGCGATGCCGGTGGCAATACCTATTTAAACTTACTCGATGCTTCACACCTTTCTGCAGTTGAAATTGTTAAAGGACCCGCAGCAAGTATGTATGGAGCAGGTACGGGAGGGGTCGTTTTTTTTACAACGGCTTTGCCCAATTTTACTGCCAATGAAAAGTACCACATTAAAGCAACTATTGGGGGCGGTTCTTTTGGCAACTTACAACAATCGCTCCAATGGTATCAAAAAACTGGTCATCGTACATGGGGCATTTTACAAAGTTTACACCAAAGCAATGGATATCGACAGCAATCTGCTTCGCAAAAACAAAACCTACAATTACATTTAGGCTATCAAAAGGAGAGGCACCAATTGCAAACCATTTGTTTGTTTAGTCATTTGTATTACCAAACGCCTGGAGGACTTACCTACGCTCAAATGATGCAGCAGCCACAGCAAGCTCGACCTGCTACTGTTGTATTCCCAAGTGCCCAAACGCAAAAAGCCGCTATCGATAACCTTACCCTTTGGACAGGTACTGCTTATTCTTACAACATCAGTAAAGTAAGTAAATGGTCTACCTCCATTGTTTTGAACAACACTGCAATTAACAATCCATTTATTACCAACTACGAAAAAAGAAATGAATGGAACGTAGGCGTACGGACGCAATTATTGTTGCACCACTACCAAGGCAAAAGTGCGTATCAATTGGTGTTTGGGGCGGAATATTTAAACAATTGGTCTCGCATTCAAAATTATGGCAATAAAGCCGGTAATGCCGATACGTTACAATTTAACGACAAAGTCAAAGCTGTACAAAACAGTGTTTTTGTACAGGCGCAATGGCAAAAAGGTAGTTGGCAAATGCAGGCAGGTGTTAGTTATAACCAACAAGGGTACAACTATCGTCGTTTACCCAATCAAACAACCGCTTCTACCAATCAAGCAGGAGTAGTAGCACCTAGAGTGGTATTTGCTTATCAAGCAAATAAAGCCATGCACTTGTATTTACTTTGCGCTAAAGGATATTCGCCCCCTTCTCTAGCAGAAGTGCGACCTTCCGATGGTAATTTTTATGCTGATTTACAGCCCGAAAATGGATGGAATACGGAACTAGGCATCAAGGGACAATTGGGTAAAACGAATCAATGGTTGTATGATGTGTCTTTGTATTATTTGATGTTGAATCAGGCAATTGTTCGTCGTAATTATACTGCGTCTGAATATTTTGTAAATGCGGGTAAAATACGGCAATCGGGCATGGAAATAGCTGTTGAATACAGAAAAATGTATAGAAATAGCCGTGTGTTGAAACAAGTTATTTGGACAAATAGTGCTGCTTTTCAACCCTATCGTTTTGTGGCATATCAAATTCGGGCAAATAATTACAATGGCAATGCCGTAACGGGTATACCCACTTATACCAACAATACCACTCTGCAACTACATACTAAGGGGCAATGGCAATATTCTATCGCATATAATTATACTTCTGAAATTCCATTGACCGATGCAAACGATTATACAGCAAGTAACTACCATTTGGTGCAGTTAAAAATTAACAAAAAGTGGCTACTCTTAAATAAATACAATTGTCAAGGTTATTTGGGGGTAGATAATTTGCTCAATCAGTTGTACAGCTTAGGAAACGACATCAATGCTGCAGGACTTCGATTTTACAATCCTGCTCCCAAACGCAATTTTTTTGCAGGTATTGTATGGCAAATCCCATGATGTAAGGTGGCTGAAAATATTGCTATCAACAGTTGTATACACTATTTAGGAAGAACGAAGCCGCACTAGTGGTATCGGTATTTTACTTAGTAATCAATATATAATTACCCTTACCTTAGCGCAAAGTATATGAGCTATGCCAAATATTTTAATTGTTGACGATGAGCGTGCCATACGCAATGTTTTACGGGATATATTGGGAAATGAAGGATATAAGGTAGAAGAAGCTATTGACGGCGAAGATGGCCTCAAGAAGTTTGTAGCTAGCACGTACGATGTAGTGTTGTGCGATATTAAAATGCCTAAAATTGACGGACTAGAGTTTTTGCAAAAGGCATTAGAAGCCAATTCCGATGTGCCAATTATCATGATAAGTGGCCATGGCAACATAGAAACCGCCGTGGAAGCTGTTAAAAAAGGGGCATTCGATTTTATTTCGAAACCACCCGATTTAAACCGCTTGCTGATTACCATTCGCAATGCAATGGATAAAAATCTTTTGGTAAAAGAAACCAAAGTTTTGCGGCGAAAAGTAAGTAAAGTGCAGGAAATTATTGGCAATAGCGAGGCCATTGAACAAATTAAAGCAACAATTGATAAAGTAGCTCCAACCGATGCGCGTGTGTTGGTGACTGGTGAAAATGGTAGCGGTAAAGAATTGGTGGCACGTTGGCTGCACGAAAAAAGCAACCGTAATTCAGCGCCAATAGTAGAGGTAAACTGCGCCGCTATACCAAGCGAGTTGATAGAAAGCGAATTGTTTGGACACGAAAAAGGCGCATTTACATCTGCTATTAAACAACGTATTGGCAAGTTTGAACAAGCTAATGGAGGCACTTTGTTTTTAGACGAAATAGGCGATATGAGCCTGAGTGCGCAGGCCAAAGTACTACGTGCTTTGCAAGAAGGTAAAATTACGAGGGTAGGGGGCGATAAAGAAATAGCAGTAGATGTTCGTGTGGTAGCAGCAACCAACAAAAATCTTTTAGAAGAAGTAGACGCCAAAAATTTTCGACTAGACTTGTACCACCGTCTTGGCGTTATTCTGATTCATGTGCCTTCGTTAAACGAACGAAGAAGTGATATTCCACTTTTGGTAGATAAATTTCTTATAGACATTGCCGCAGAGTATGGGCAAGCTCCTAAACAAATTGAGGTTGATGCTTTAACCGAATTGCAACAGCACAATTGGACGGGAAATATTCGCGAATTGAGAAATGTAACCGAACGCCTGATTATTTTATCTGGTAAAACCATTACAAAAGCCGATGTATTGAATTACGTAAAATAGTCGCTATTCGGTGGGTATCCAAGTAGATGGAAGGAATTTTTGAGCCGTATACGAAACAATGTCGTATTGAAAAAGAGACGTGTTGTAGCTGCGGTTATGAATTTTTGAAAAACAGCTTCATTATGTTGTAATATATTGGACTTGTTTGTTACCAATGTTTTTGCATATTTATAAGAAAGTTAGTAAATGGCATGTATTTTTTATACAAAATATAACAACCATAAATTGATTGATAACCTTATTTTTGCCCCTATTGTTTTCTGTAAATCAGTTTTTTATAAAAATTGATTACTAATTTGTAGATTGTTTAATTATTTGATTTTCATATTTTATGGGTATATTATTATTGATTATTGGTACATTAGGCTGGCACATTGGCATGTACGGCATGTTTAAAAAGGCGGGTTTAGATGCCACAAAAGCACTAATACCTTTTTACAATACTTGGTTGATCGTAGAAAAATGTGGCATTAGTAAAAAGTGGTTTTGGCTACAATTGATTCCTATTGCAGGGCAGTTTATTACCATTTGGATTACGATTATTTGGGTAATGCATTTTAAGAAGTTTTCATTAGTAGACCACGCCTTAGCAAGCATTTTTCCATTTATTTATTTTCCCTACATCGGTTTTTCAAATAATGTAACTTGGGGAGGTGCAGCCGCTTTAGAAAAGTACCAGAAAAGTGCTAGCAGGGAATGGATTGATGCAGGTGTGTTTGCCATAGTCGCTGCAACCATTATTCGTACTTTCTCTTTCGAAGCATACGTGATTCCTACCGAGAGTATGGAAAAAACGTTGTTGGTGAACGACTTTTTGTTTGTGAGCAAAATGAGTTACGGTCCGCGTATTCCCGCTACCCCAATTGCTTTCCCTTTTGTACACAATACCATGCCGCTGTCGCAAACTACACCATCCTACATCAAAGAAATTCAGTTGCCTTACAAGCGGTTGCCCGGTTTTACATCCGTGAAAAGGAACGATGTTGTGGTATTTAATTTCCCGGCAGGCGATACCATTATCAATTTGCCCGACTTTGGTTCTGCAAAACCCTATTATGATGTACTACGGGTGAACTTTAATGGAAATAGAGATGCATTATTTGCTGAATATCCTATTCTTGTCCATCCTTACGATAAAACCGACAATTATATTAAACGTTGTACTGCCGTAAGTGGCGATGTTGTGCAACTAAAAAATAGTGTTTTGTATATCAATGGCCAGCCGGCTTTTGTTCCCGCTTTTAGTCAAACAGAATATTTGGTAGAAACCAATGGTGTGGGCTTTACTCCGGAATTCCTGAAAAACAGCTTGGGCATTGATGTTGACGATACCAAAGGTCAAATTGAAATGGCTGGCAACGGATCCAATTTGTACAAGATTAACATGACAGCTGAAGAAGCAGCTTTGGTAAAAAAACAGCCAAATGTGAAAAGTGTACAGTTTTACGAAGAAAATTTTCAAGGAATTACTTTTCCGCAGGATACTGTTCATTTTAAATGGACGCCCGACAATTTTGGCCCTTTACAAATTCCTGCAGCAGGGCAAGCTATTTCCCTTACACCTGCCAACATTGCCTTGTACCGTCGTTTAATTACGGTATACGAAGGGCACACGCTCACCGAAACGAATGGTGGCTTTTTGATTGACAACCAACCTGCAACTACTTTTACACCTAAATACAATTATTATTGGATGATGGGCGATAACAGGCACCGTAGCCAAGACAGCCGTTTTTGGGGATTTGTTCCCGAAACACATATTGTAGGCAAAGCATCGTTAATTTGGTTTAGTTGGAAAAATGGACCTCGCTTTAAACGCATATTTAGTGCCATAAAATAATTTCGTAATTACCAAAAGAGAGTACCAACTATTTTTGCAGTGCAACAGAAAAATCCTGTTGCACTGTTGCTTTTTTTAGCTATTATCTTGTTTACATTATGCCAAATATTCTTGCTATTGAATCCTCTTGCGATGACACAGCCGCTGCGGTATGTATAAATGGCCGCATGGCTAGCAATTACATAGCTACACAAGATGTACACCGTAAATATGGTGGCGTAGTACCCGAAATGGCTAGTAGAGCGCATTTGCAAAATATGGTACCGGTGGTAGATGTGGCCTTGAAAACGGCCAATTGTTCGCTAGCGCAAATAGATGCGATTGCTTTTACGCAAGCACCGGGTTTAATTGGCAGTTTGTTGGTGGGGGCTCAGTTTGCTAAGTCGTTGGCTTTAGCCCTTCATAAACCGTTGATTGCCGTTCACCACATGCAAGCACACGTTTTGGCCAACTTAATTGATGCCGAACAAGCACCTTCTTTTCCCTTTTTATGTCTTACTGTAAGTGGTGGGCATACGCAAATTGTAATGGCCAATTCGCCTTTGGATTTAACGGTTATTGGCGAAACAATAGATGATGCCGCCGGCGAAGCATTTGATAAAAGTGCCAAAATGCTCGGTTTGCCCTATCCGGGAGGTCCTTTGATAGATAGCTATGCACAAAAGGGCAATCCTTTGGCTTTTAAATTTGCGCAACCCCAAATTTCGGATTTGAATTTCAGCTTTAGTGGATTAAAAACCTCCATTCTTTATTTTTTACAGAAACAAGAACCTGGTTTTATAGCCGAAAATTTGAATGATTTGTGTGCATCTATTCAATATACCATTATTGAAATATTGATGAAGAAACTAAAAAAAGCCGTATTGCAAACCGGTATTCGGCAGGTATGCATTGCCGGGGGCGTAAGTGCCAATAGTGGGTTGCGCAGTGCCATAACCGATATGGGCGTGCGACATAAATGGAAAGTGACCATTCCTAAGTTTGAATATTGTACCGATAACGCTGCCATGATTGCCATTACTGCGCATTATAAATATTTAGCAGGGGAGTTTGCCAATTTGGATATATCGCCTTCGGCGAAAGCTACTTGGTAGGTTAGTATAGTGATGATAGCGGAGGATGCTTCCAAGCATTAGGGATTGAAGCGGTTACCCCACAGCCGACATCCTGAAAGGTGGCGGCGAGGAGTATGAGCGAAAAGCCCGACCCCGAAGGGGGAATGCCCTTAACGTATGTATAATTAGTTTCATTTATTTGAGGATGACTGTGCCAAAAACCGCCGTAAGCGCCCGTTCCATGTCTTTCAGTTCTTTATGGATGCGGATGAGGGTTAATTGTTCTTCCATTGGTGCATTTTCCATTTCTTTTTGATTGTCGTCGAGCATTTTTTTCAGCTTGCGCAGTTTGTAATAGTTAATGCTTTGGCTTACATCTTCTATCGATGTGTCTTTGATAACATTGGTTTTACCCTCTTCCAAGGTATTCCATCGTTGGCTGAGTTCGTACGGAAATAATGTGATGTTGATGACCAATTGCCGAATCGCATCGTCTTCATGGTACAAAAACGTTTTGGTAGTTGGTTGTTCGCCTGCCTGATAGGCTTGCTTGTAGGTAACGAGCAGTTGTTCCAATTGTGGATTGTCGAAATGAAAACCCTCTAGCTCGGCAAATACAAATTCTGCAATAGTGAGTTGCTCGCCCCATGGGTTGATGCCATACTCTAATAAAATACGCAGTATGTTTTTTTCGTACTTGTCATCTTGGTTAGTAAGAAGTCCTTCAGTATCCGAGTGTTCCACAGGTTCGCCAAAATCTTCGGGCGTGGCCATTGGGGGCGGTCCATCGGATACAAAGGTATTGCTGAGGTGTTGGTTGCCTTTTTTCTCTTCTTTGGTTAGTTTGTCGCGCTTGTACTTATTCACAAGCGTAATAAGTCCGCCTTCGTCTATTTTGAGTAAAGCCGCACATTGTTTGATGTAGGCTTGCTGTTTGGTAAAATCTTCGGCTTTGTTAATACGGCTGAGCGATTCGGCTATTTGGTTAACCAATTCATTTTTTTTGCCAATATCGTTGCCGGTTTCTTTAAGCAATATTTCCAGCTTAAAGAGGATGAAATCTTTTTTATTACGGTTAATAAAAGTTCTAAAAGCATCGGCACCCACTTTGTTTACATAGCTGTCGGGGTCTTCGTTGTCGGGTATCAATACCAATTTGACGTCTAGTCCTTCTTCCAACGCCATATCTAGCCCACGTAGAGCCGCTTTTACCCCTGCCGAATCGCCATCGTAAATAATGGTGAGGTGGTTGGTGTATTTTTTTATTAAGCGCAGTTGGTCGGTAGTTAACGAGGTACCTCCACTTGCAACTACATTTTCTACACCTGCCTGACTAAGGCTAATCACATCGGTATATCCTTCTACCAATAAACATTCGTCGGCCTTATCAATTGCTTGCCTAGCAAAGTACGAACCATACAAAACCTTGCTTTTTACATACAATTCATTTTCGGGGGTGTTAATGTATTTGGGTGCTTTATCGGCTTTGCCAATAACCCTTGCGCCAAAACCAATGATTTTGCCCGAATGGTTGTGTATGGGAAAAATGATGCGTCCTCGATAATTGTCTACCCATTCGTTTTCGTTGCGCAACACCACCAAGCCTGTTCTAGGTAGCAAATCTTTGTTGAACTGATTGGCAATTAATTGGTTGGCCAATTCGTTGCGCAGGGTAGGATTGTAGCCTAATTGGAATTTACTGATTGTGGCATCGTTAAAACCGCGTTGGTGTAAGTAGCTGAGGGCAATTGCTTGTCCGTCGGGGTGATTGTGTAGTCGGTCGCTAAAAAATTTCTGTGCAAAACTATTGATGATGAATAAGCTATCGGTAGTAGCAATTTGTTGCTTTTGGGCATCGCTGATTTGCGTTTCCTGAATCTCAATTTTGTAAAAGTTGGCTAGCCAACGTAGGGCGTCGGGATAGGCTAACTTTTCGTGTTCCATTACAAATGTAATGGCATTGCCGCTTTTGCCGCAGCCAAAGCATTTGTACAATTCTTTGGCGGGCGATACCGTAAACGAAGGCGTTTTTTCGTGATGAAAAGGACAGTTGCCCATTAAATTGGCACCCCTGCGTTTGAGTTTTACAAACTCGCCAACCACTTCGTCAATTTTAATGCGGCCTTTTATTTCTTCTATGGTCTGTGGTGTTATCATGTTTCGGTGGTGGTAGGTGCAGGTGCAACAATACTACAAAATAAAGCAAAAGCGACCATTGAACGATGAATTAGGGGCTGTGAACCGGGGAATACTTTGGGCAGCTGTTGTTCCGGCCGGTTGGCGGTAGTCCTCGCCACCAATCGCCCTGCGGTTGTTGGTGGCTGTGGGCTACACTGCCACTGTCGCGGCAGCCTTTGAACTGGGAGAACAATAAGCAGCAGTTAGCCACACTACAATAGGGCAAGGCTTTGAACAACTAGTTGAAATGCACATAAAAAGGGCTATCACTTTTTTTATTGCGATAGCCCTTTTGTTGATTTTGAACAGATGGTATCCTAAAAAAACTTGTTACGCTGAGTTACGACCGGCATTGATGATGCCAAAGCTGCAACGCATTACTAGTTTCTCGAAGGTTTTTTTGATGTCGTTTTCTACCGATTGCTCGTCTAGTTCGCGCACTTTGGTTAAGGCATATTGTTGAATGCTAATTAATGGCAATACAATACGCTC
>JAIXOS010000268.1 GCA_027486695.1 Chitinophagaceae bacterium
CTATTTGACCCCTCACAAACAATGGTAGAAATACAAACGCTCAACAATGCAGCAGCTTTAGCAGCCCTGCACAGTAGCGAATGGCACAATTGCCTATTGCCGCAAAGAGATCCTAATGCCCTTCTGCTCAAAGTACACCGCCAACAAATACCTGAACTACACCAATTTTTAGCGGCTACCGGCATAGGTTTGCTATCGTTACAACCACGTAATAGCCTTGAAGATTATTTTTTACAAATTACATCAGGAAAACAATATGTACCAACTGTATACCATTGAGTTATTTAAAATTTTTCGTCGACCACGCACCTACATTTCGTTTGCCGCAATAGCAGCTTTGATAGTGGTAATACAACTTGGCTTAAAGCTAGATGGTAAAGCTTATGTAGATTTTATGATGAGCGGGGTGATGCAAACCTTTTCGTTAGATGGCAATTTACTGAACGGCTATTTGATTTGCTATATTTTATTGCAATTACTACTAGTACATGTACCACTTTTGATTGCATTAATAGCCGCCGATATGATTAGTGGCGAAGCCAATATGGGTACCCTTCGGCTAATGCTTACCAAACCCATTAGCCGCAGCCATTTTTTGCTAGCGAAATTTTTTGCCGCCGCTACCTACACCTTTTTATTGTTGGTATGGATTGCTTTTTTGGCATTATTGGTAAGCATTTGGATATTTGGCACCGACGATTTGGTATTTCAAAAAACGAGTTATTTGGTACAACTTTCGCAGAACGATATATTCTGGCGTTACTGTGGAGCCTTTGGCTTTGCCTTTTTGGCCATGCTAACGGTAACAGCATTGGGCTTCTTTTTATCGCTTTTTGCTGAAAACTCTATTGGCCCAATTGTGGCAACAATGAGTATCATTATATTCTTTACCATACTCAGTACCATGAGTATTCCATTGTTTCAAAAAATACAGCCTTTTTTATTCACTACCCATATGGTTGGTTGGAAAGAATTTTTTGATCCACAAGTAAATGCCGAAAATGCTGTTATTATAGGCTCTATACAGCGGTGGCCGCGTATTATTACGTCTATGGCAGTGCTTACCATTCACATCATTGGGTTTGTAGCTGCCACGATATATTTGTTTAAGAAAAAAGATATTTTAAGTTAATTTTTTATACACCCAATAATGCACACACACTGCCTACAAACAACAAAACAACAACCATTCGGCTATAAAATATTTTTTATACTATTTATCTTCTTGCTTCCTTGTGCATTAATTGCACAGGATGTAACGGCGTTGGTTCAGCGTGTAAAGGCCAAACTTGATGTGGTAGAAGACTACGAAGCTGAGGGCAAAATGAAAACAGATGTTGCTTTTATTAAAGCCCCGGTGGGTAAAATAAAAGTGTATTTTAAAAAGCCCAACAAATTTAAGTTGCAGCGCAATGGCGGTATTTCTATTTTGCCCAAAGGCGGCGTTACGCTCAATATGAGCAATTTGATTGTAACCAATCAGTATGTTGCACTCTTTGCCGGCGAAACAGTATTGGCAGGCGTACCGGTAAAAGTGGTAAAACTATTGCCTACCAACGAAAATAGCGATGTTGTACTATCTACTTTATACATAGACGAAGCCAATTTGCTTATTAAAAAAGCAGCCACTACTACCAAAGAAAATGGTTCTTTTGAAGTAGAAATGACTTATGGAAACTATGCCAAATATGGTTTGCCCGATAAAATTATTTTCAGCTTTAATGCCAAAGATTATAAAATACCGAAAGGTATCACCCTAGAATTTGAAGACACGGAAAAGAAATCGCCCGCCGATGCTTTAAAAGGCAAAAAGGGGCGCATTGAATTGCTATACACAAGCTACCAAATCAACAAAGGAATAGCCGATACCGTATTTAAACCTTAATGCTAATAAACCTTACGGAATCGTATTTTAAAAAATACAATCCGATAAATTATTGTTGAATTCATTTATTATTGTGCCGATTGAAAAGAAGTTGTTGCTTGCTTACTTACATTTGCTGAAACAAACATTCCAGTTAAAAAATTACAGTATATGGTAAAAATAGCAGTAGCAAAAGGCGATGGTATAGGACCAGAAATTATGGACGCCGTTTTGTCCATTTTTAATGCCGCAAAAGTACCCCTTGAGTACCATGTTGTAGATATGGGAAAATGGGTGTTTGACAAAGGATACAGCAACGGCATGACCAAAGAAGCACAAGAAACCATTGAAAGCTTGGGCATTCTTTTCAAAGGGCCAATGGAAACACCTAAAGGCAAAGGCGTTAAAAGCATTAATGTTACTGCTCGCAAAACATGGAACACCTATGCTAACAAACGCGATTTTTTAACCCTATCGGGTGTAAATACGGTATTTAGCAAAGCCGGAATTCCAATTGACATTACTATTGTTAGAGAAAATATTGAAGACACCTACGGTGGTATTGAGCACATGCTTACACCCGACGTAGCTTTGTGTCGTCGTTTCATTACACGCGGTGGATCAGAACAAGTAATTCGTTACACATTTGAAACAGCCAAGAAAAAAGGCGCACGTCGCGTTACTTGCGGCCACAAGGCCAACATCATGAAACTGACCGACGGTTTGTTTTTAGAAGTATTTTACGAAATAGCCAAAGAATATCCTGAATTAAAAGCCGACGACGTTATTGTTGACGACTTATGTATGAAATTGGTAAGCAGACCCGACTTGTTTGATGTGGTGGTACTCACCAACTTGCAAGGCGATATTGTAAGCGATTTGTGTGCAGGTCTCGTTGGCGGATTGGGATTTGCGCCTTCTGCAAACATTGGCGATCATATTTCTATTTTTGAGGCGGTGCATGGTACTGCACCGGATATTATGGGCAAAAATATTGCCAACCCTACCGCTTTGTTATTGAGCGGCCTTGGTATGTTGCGTCACTTGGGTTTGATGTCGGCGGCAGCCACTATCGAAAATGCACTTTTATACACTTTGGAAAGCGGTGTGCACACGGGTGACTTTGGCGAGAAAGGAACTGCCTCAGTAAACACCACCCAATTTGCAGAAGCCATCATTGCCAATTTCGGCAAACAGCCTTCTGTAGGAGCAAAAATTGCTACGCCCGATGTTGCATACGAACAAAAAGTATCGCATTTAACGGCTAACCCGCTGCTTGAATCTAATAGCGAACCTTTCGATATTGTAGGTGCCGATTTGTTTGTACAAAGCAATTTACAACCGGCAGCATTGGCTGAAATTTGCCTTAAACACACTTTAGGAAAGTATAAATTGGTAACTATTAGCAATCGTGGTACACAAGTTTGGCCCACAGGCAGTATTTATACCAATGTGGTTAATCAATACCGTTGCCGATTTGAAAGCATCGACAATATTCCTCTTGAAAAAGAGGCTTTGGTTGCTTTATTTGCTAGCGTTTCGAACGATTTACATGTTTGTAGTTTGGAAACGCTCCACGCGCACGGCGATAAAAAAGCGTATAGCTTGGCACAAGGTCAATAATCTTTTATCTACCTAGTTTTATTGAATACAAAAGC
>JAIXOS010000383.1 GCA_027486695.1 Chitinophagaceae bacterium
ATTGGCAACAATCCATTAACAGCGGTACATGAGTTTTTATCACAAAATAACCAATTTGAAATAGACAAGTCAATCGATAATAAATTATTAATTAGCGTTGCGCCTAGTGGTTATTTAAAAAGAATTAGATGATTATGAATAATCCAGAACTAACAATACTAATACCTTCTCTAAACAGAGCAGAAACCCTAAAACACACATTAAATACAGTAATTCATGACCAGAACTATTCGAATTATAAAATAATCGTAAGCGACAATCATAGTGAGGATAACACATTCGAAATAGTTAAATCATTTAATAATTGTAAGATTACCTATATTAGGCCAGAGAGGCGATTGCCAATGAGTAAACATTGGGAATTTATATTAAATAATGTGCAGTCCGGTTATGTCACAATATTAGGTGATGACGATGGTTTACTACCATTTAGCTTAAATAAAATAGCTAAAATTTTGAAAAGACATAAGGAAATTCAAGCTATTGGATGGAAATTTTGCAATTTTCATTGGAAAGAATTGCCTAATTATTTTAGCATTCCTCTATCCAATCATTATCGGATTGTTAAATCCGATAATGAAATCAAAAAAATATTCGCCCGAAACATTGGTAAAACAATTGAATTTCCTAGCCTGTATGGCGGTTTTATATCTATAGATTTAATTAATAAAATCAAAATGAACCAGTCTGGTATATTTTTTCATTCCAGAATTCCTGATTTTTTTTCTGGCGGAGTTATTGCTACAAATGTGAATAAATACATACGACTAGAATTCCCGATAACCATTAATGCTACGTCAAAAAAAAGTACTGGATTTTCAACAATCGCTCCCCAAAATGATCAAAAATCCTTTAATGATTTGTTAAACAATCCTGACAATATACCTTTTCATCCTAGTCTAATTTTTTTAAGACACAATTTAATTCCAATAGCTGAGGCAATGCTTCAAGTAAACAAACTTTATCCAACTTTCCCTAAAGTTTGTTTAAAAAAAATGATTTATGAAATCGTTAATGATTTGGGGCAAATTAATTCAAAAGAAGAATTAGATATCATGATAATTGGGCTCAAAAAGATATCTACAATGAATAATATCAATTTAATATTGCCAGAATCAATAAATAGTATAAAGAAAAATAAAAAAAAGACTGAACGCTTTTCACCCATATCAAATATTGTCTACATAGATTCACAAAAGCGAAAAATTGATACTGTTGAGGACGCCTGCAAATTTGCTTTTAAATTAATTTCTCCAAAATTTCATTTATCTCACTTTGGCATAAGAAACAAGATTAAATGTCTCACAAATTACATTACAATAAAGACCAAATTAACCTACTCTATAATATAGAAATAGCTATAATATTCATAGCTTGGTTTCCATATGGACTTAATCCCGTTAGAAGGTTTTTGGAATCTTACAAACAATACACGAGCAAATCAAACTCATTTTGTTTGTACGTAATACTAAAAGACTTTCCCGAAAACGCAAACCATATTATAGAAGAATATCATAAAGAACTTAATAAACTAGATAAAAAGTGGAAAACTCTAAACTTTAATGGAGGTTTTGACATTGATGCGTACCGGTATGCAGCTACGCACATAAAATGTGATTATATATGCTTTTTGAACACTAATTCAGTAATCTTAACACCCAATTGGATAGAAAAAATCATTTCCCCAATGGTCAATAATCCTAAAATTGGGGCTGTGGGTGCAACTGGATCTTATCAGAGCTATGTAAACACCGTATTTATACAAAATAAAATTTATTATGATAAAACAAAAAATTTCAAAGCTAATTTTAGAAAATATAAACTATTTCTAAAATCAATATTTTATTATTCGTTGCATTTTCAATTATTTCCGAATGCACACATTAGGACAAACGCATTTGCAATTCGCCAAAATGATTTCTTAAATTTGACATTCAAGCCAATACTAAAAAAATACGATGCTTATAGATTTGAAAGTGGCAGAAATGGTATTAGCCAGCAACTGATTAAATCAGGATTTATCATATGTATAGCTGACAAAGATGGGAATACTTATATGGTAGACGAATGGCACAAGAGTAAAATTTATTGGCAAGAAAATCAAGAGCAATTAATTATAGCAGATAATCAAACACAAATCTATGCCGAAGCTTCGCAAAAGGATAAACAAATTTACAACCGCTTAGCATGGGGAAAATAAATAATTCTAATACTTTAATTTCAATCTGTATCCCAGCATACCAAAATACTACATTTCTTAAGCGCCTTCTTGATTCAATTAATGAACAATCGTATAAGAATTTTGAAGTAATTATAACTGACGACAGTAAGGATTCTGGCGTTAGCCAGCTCATTGAAAAATATAAAGGCAAATTCGAGTTACGCTATTTTAAAAACAAGCCAGTATTGGGCACTCCCGAAAATTGGAACCAAGCGGTACGAATGGCTAAAGGAGAGTGGATAAAAATAATGCATGATGATGACTGGTTTACCAATAAATATTCGTTAGAGCTTTTTATCAATACAGCTCTAAGTAACACAAACTGTAAAATTATTTTTTCGGCATATACCAACATTTTTTTTTGGAATAATCGAAAGCAAACTGTTATAGCTAGTAAACTCGAGTTACTAATCTTAAAATTGTTCCCGCTTATCCTTTTTAAAAAAGTAATCATCGGAAATCCAAGTTGTACTTTCATACATAAATCAATCGATAAAGAATATGATAAAAACATAAAGTGGGCTGTAGATTTTGATTATTACCTTAGAATTTTAGAAAAAAACAAATTTCACTTTATTAAAACACCAATTATTAATGTTGGTTTTCACGAGAATCAAGTAACACAATTTGTAACAAAAAATCCTAATATAATGATACCGGAAAGTCATTATATGCTACAAAAATTTGGCTCAGAAATACTAAAAAATATTTTTGTTTACGACTATTATTGGAGACTTTATAGGAACTACAATATATCTTCTGTAGAACAATTAAATCAATATCCTTATTCTAGTGAACTTCCGCAAGTGATAACTAAAATTATTAACACACAAAACAAAATAAACAAACAGATTATAAAAAAGGGATTTTATTCAAAGCTCCTAATGATATTGAGTTATTTGAACATAATATAATACACAATACTCAAAAACATTAATTACATTACCAATTTGCTAGATTCAATTTCCTTTTTATAAAATATAGTGAATTTCCAATAGGGGAATGCAATAAATAGTGTAGAATTTTTAATCTAAGTTGCCATAATTGTAACTTGACACTTCTGCCAAAGTACTTGAAATAAACCAACCTAGCCTCCTCCAAAGAACGATAATAATTAATTGAACTAGTTCCGTCAGGTGCAAAACTTACCAAAGGCGTATTAATAAAACTAAATTTTTCATACCTAATTCTAATAACAAAGTCATAGTCCATCGCTATTTTTAAATCTTTGTTATATACCCCAAACTTACTGTATAACTCTTTTTTAACAAACATAGTTTGATGGCAGAGACTCCGCATGCCACGATATAATTTTTTTGCTTCAAAAATTTTTCCAATTATCACCCACTCCCCCCCTCTTTTTATTTTATATTTACCATGCAACCACATAAGATCTGCATCTATTAAAAATCTTTTCGAAACGTTCGAAAGTACTTCCGAATCAAAAAACATGTCTCCGGAATTAAGTAAGACAATAATTTCACCGTTAGCAATAGAAATACCCTTATTAAATGCATCAGCAATTCCTTTATCTCTTTCAAAAATCCACTTGCGGATTGGAGGTTGCGGACTCCCAGTTAGCCAATTGTTGATATTAGAATTTGTTGATCCATCGATGATTATATGTTCGTAAGGAAGTTCTTGTTGTTTTTCGACAGATTCACAGGTCTGTTTTAATTCCTCAAGATTATTGAAGCAAATAGTAATAATACTAATTCTATTCATTATCGTTCAAAAATTTAAGACTTCTTAACACAATATTCCCCCAAAAATACCGATCATAAAATGCAGTTGGAGTGTTATTGGGAATGGTTAGATGTACTTGTATAGCTTTAGCAAAAGCATCCCAATTGGCATCGGGAACTATCACTAATTTATTTCTACATGTGGACGTATCGCAGCCAATAGCGCCGTTAACTGTTGAAATAACGGTGGTATTGCACCCTAACGCTTCAATCAATTTTGTTTTAACCCCGCCGCCAAATGTAATAGGATTTAAAAACAAATCGGCTCCTTTAAAATAGACTTCAATATTTTCTACAAAACCTGCATATCTAATATTTTGGTGTTGGTAAGCTGCCAAATTATTGTATTCTTTGGGCAATCCCCTTCCACAAATCAAAATGGTATACTTTAACGGTTGTTGTAATAATAGGGAATTAATATGGTTTAATATGGCTTCTAAAGCCACTAAATTGGGAGCATAGTTCAAGGCTCCATTAAACAATAAAATGTTGTTTTCTTCGGCAATTTGATGCATCTGCAACAACCAATTACGACAGGCTTCTTTATCAGCTGGTATGCCATCTTGTTCAATACCAAATGGAACCACATTGCATTTATTACTAGGCAAACCTAATTGGGTTTCCATATACAGTTTATCTTCAGCCGAAATGCAAAAAATAGTATCCGCCATTTTTAACACCCAGGTTTCGTACATTTTTAAAATAGGCCACCATTTTTTCCCCAATTGCTTAAACCTTTCAAATTCGATATTGTGCGTATGAACTACCCATTTTATTCGTGTAGTCTTGCGCAAAACATAACCCATCCACCCCAAATAGGGATGTTCCATTATAAGGGTATCAATGTTGTTTTTTCGTATATACGGTATTAACTTAAAGAGTAAAAAAACATCGAAGAACTTAAATAAACCGTCTTTCATCCATGGTAATAGCTGGTAATTGGAAGCCAACTGCACATCATTACCACGCGTTCCAATAACGGTAAGCACACACCTTTGCCCCAAGTACTCGTTAAACAAAGCAATAGATTTTTGACCACCGGATTGGTAGGGCAAAATGGCGTATGGAACAATCGATAAAATTTTATTCGCCATCGGTTGAATTTCTGTGTAACAAATTAGGAGTGGCTATGACATATATAAATGGAGCTAAGAAAAAACCAACTTTTTTTCCAAAAGTAGCTATACAAACATTACATATTTTACCGAATACATTCATCACACCTGACAAATAATGGGTATCCCAAAACCCTGGTTTAAACACTACTTGCATGTTGGCCAACTGAACGGCTTGGGCATGCAGATGAAATGGTAGTAGGTTTTCTGCCCAAACGCCCCATTCTACATCGCAAGTATTGGTATAAAAAAAATTGCGCTTAGGTAATTGCCCCCTTTGCAAATACGCTTCTACTTGCAATTGAATACCTTTTTTTTCATAGCCTTGCGTATAAGTTGCTAATCGTAATTTTTGTTTTTCTGTTAAATGTGGAGCCAAGCGGCTAATTAATTGATACCGCTGCTGACGATAAATTTTTTCTACCCTTTTATGTAACAAAATATGCTGCAAATGCATTGCCGGATTGTAAAAATTGGCGGTGGTAGAAGAATACACAATTGCATAGGGCTGTAACTTGGCTATACACGCATAAAAACTAGGTAACTGATAAATGTGTTCAATTACATTTCTTGATGTAATTACATCACAACTTATGTTTTCCACTTGCAATTGCTGTAAAGTAGTGTCAATATCACCAACAATATAATTATCAACATCAATATTAATAGCAGCCGCTATCTGTAATGCATTTTGCTTCCATTCTTCCAAAATATCATTATAAATCACCCTACTACAACCCACCATTTTGGCCAAAAGATAAAGAGTACCCACGCCAGCTCCATAATCCATCAAAACAATTTGATGAAAGGGTTTATTAACCAATTGTACCACGTTGTACAAAATATGGGCACTTGTTTGAATAGAGAAAAAAAGCCGCTTCAGGTGACTGCCACTAAAATAGGCTTTACCGTGTTCTGACAAGCCCAATGCATCTACCTTTAATAAATGCATTTTTTTATATAAATCTTGGCAATTTTGTTCAATAATCAACGCTACTCCATCGGTATGGTGCAAAAATTTATCCATAATAGCAGTCTGACTTTAAAACTAAACGATTGCTTTTCTAGATTTCCATTCTAAGAAAGTAAAGAAAAATACCAGTATAACAGACAGAATACCTGCATACTTAGATAATTTTTCACCCAAATCTACAAGAGCCGGTTCAAACTTAAACTCTACAATATGTTTACCACTCGGCAAAGGCATACCTCTAAGTGCATAATTTACTTTACAAAAGGGCACTTGCTTACCATCAATATAAGCATTCCAACCTTGGCTATAAAAAATCTCACTAAATACTGCAAATTGAGGTGAAGAGGCGTTACTTTCATACTTGATGTAATCATTTACATTTTGTACAAAATGAATATAGGCGTTTGTATCAGCACTAAAATGGTCATTACCAATCAAAGACTTGTATTGTACATTAGCAATTGCTGTAGTAGCAGGATTGAAATGATTCAATGACAACATTTCTTCATCTGCATTTTGAACAAATTTGATATCCTTAATCAA
Organism: Chitinophagaceae bacterium; assembly: GCA_027486695.1. Lineage (GTDB taxonomy): Bacteria > Bacteroidota > Bacteroidia > Chitinophagales > Chitinophagaceae > Parasediminibacterium. Next base: position 6,598 of record JAIXOS010000383.1, read on the forward strand.
CCAACAATTACCTAAAGCATATGGATTGGGGATAGCCACTGTTTCTTTTGGATTAGATTGATTAGGTACAATAACATATTTCATGTTCAACATATTCAAAACAGGAAAACTGTCTTTTTGCTGACTTCCTGATGCCCAAGCTTGAATGTTTTTGAATATCTGGTGTACTTTTAAATCTTCAAAAATAGATAACTTTGCAGGATGGTATCCACCAATTGTATTTTGGTGATAAGAGCCAATTGCGCTGTTAAAAGCATTGCCAATATCGGCTCCCCAAGTACCATTCCCAGCAGGATAGGTTAGGTTAAGTACTCGATAAAAAGAACTGTCTTTTTGCAATTGGATGTCCGCATTGGTTAATGCGTAGGAAGATTCATATTGCTCCGATTCAACAAAATTATCTTCGTTGAAATAGCGTTTACCAATAGGCAACATGTCAAAAATGCTAATAACAAGTAAAATACCAAACAATACATTTAATTTTATCCACTGTTTTTGGTACGCATACAGAGCACCAAAAGCAATACCAATAAATGCAAAGGTTCTAAGCATATCTTTAAAAAACAATGCTTTCCGATCAGCTATCCATGCATTCATGTAACCACTTAATAAATCAGAGTTTTCACCAACACTCGCTGCAAGCGATTTCTTAACCTCCAAAGTATTGGCATTACTAAAACTTGCAAAGCCATAGAAAAGAGCTAAAAATCCAACAATAGATGCCGCTACCCAGCCCACTTGTTTAATTAACTTTTGCTGTTTTGGTACTGGTGCCGAAATAAATTCCTGCAAGAATAGAAAAGCCATCACTGGTATGGAAACTTGTGCCATCACCAAAGCCATAGACGGGGCTCTAAACTTTTTGTAAAGCGGCAGGTAATCAAATAAAAAATAATTGACTACCTCTAAATTTTTGCCCCAAGCTAATACAATACTAAAAACTGTAACCCCAAGCAACCACCATTTGTGTTTGTTAGAAGAAAAAATAAACCCAGCTAAAGCTAAAAAGCAAACAAAACTGCCAAAGTATACAGGCCCGGATGTGCTCGGCTGATCACCCCAATAAGCAGAAGCGTATTGAAAGAGTTGCTGGGCCGCCTGTTGAGGAATATTGCCATTACCTTGTATATATTCCAATACCTTACTATCCTCTCCAAAACTCGTACTACTGCCTCCACCAAAAGCGTTTGGAACCAACAAGGTTAAAGTTTCTGCTTTTCCATAACTCCAATTAAAAGCATAGTCTTTGTCAAGACCATTTTTAGTGGTATTATTAGCGTCTTTTTTACCTAATGTGAGGCCATTACCACCACCACGCATGGTTTCTTTTGAATATTCATAAACTGGAAAATAACTATTAGAAACAAAACAAACCGCTAAAACAGCAGCCAACATACTTAAACCAAAAGAAACAGCCAAATGCTTATACTCTTTGGCTTGAATCCATTTAATCAAAAATGGAATGGTCATACAGATAGCTATTAACAACAAGTAGTAGGCTATTTGTTGGTGACTTTGGCACAATAAACAAGTAGTGGTAATTATTAGCATAGCACCACCTATCCAATAACGCTTGTTATAAATTAGCAATAAGGAGGCTAAAACAGCCGGCATATACGCCATTGATAAAAGCTTTGTATCGTGACCAGCAGTAATTAAAATGGGGTTGTAAGAACAATAGCCATAAATAATACCACCGGCAATACTTAACCAAGGATTGATTCCAATTACAATAGATAGAAAATAAAAACCCAAACAGCAGAAAAACAAATAATAAACAGGTTTGGGGAGTCCAAATGTAAGGGCTAGATGAAAGTAATAAACATTTACATAGGGCGGGTCTTTACTGTCCATTGCTATTTGATAACCAGGCATGCCACAAAACATATTGTTTACCCATCTAGGGAAGTGACCATGTTTTTCTTTGAAAACAAACGATTGATGCGACATTGCCTTCCATTCTTTCACATCGTGCTGCTCAACAACTTTACCTTCTAAAGCAGGCTTGGTATATACAATAGATAAAATAAGAAATAGCAAAACAGCTACTACATGGGGAATATTCTTTTTCAACATAACAGAAATTATATACAAAATTTAGATAGGAAGCAAATTAATGGTATTTTCAGATGTACAAAACAATTTTATTTCAATTTACCTAACTTCTAAAGGTTTCACTATGCGCTATTATTTTTTTACAGCAAAGATTGCTATACTGTGCAATATTAGCTATGTCCTTTGCTTAGGTATTCAACACAATTGGTGGAAAGCTTTTAGTGAAGCCTTAAACAGTTATCTTATAACAATTGGCTGGCTAATGTCACCCATATTTAATTCAATAACATTGGTACTATTTCTTTTTTTGAACAAGAAGGAAAGAAAAGAGGCCATTGCCACTTGCTTGATCAATTCCTTTTGCTTATTGTTCTTTTTGTTACACTACCTTTATTACAACAGTTGATATAAAAAAAGCCATCTCAAAGGATGGCTTTTCTTATATCTGAGAATCTTATTCAAATTTTAGGTCTAAACCTAAACCTCTCAACTCATGTACCAATACATTGAAGGATTCAGGCACACCTGGTCTTGGTATGTTATCACCCTTAACAATTGCTTCGTAAGTTTTTGCTCTTCCGATAATGTCGTCAGATTTCAAAGTGAGTAATTCTTGTAGAATGTTAGAAGCGCCGTATGCCTCTAAAGCCCATACTTCCATCTCACCAAAACGCTGACCACCAAATTGAGCTTTACCACCTAGCGGCTGTTGGGTGATTAAGCTATAAGGTCCAATGCTTCTAGCGTGCATCTTATCGTCAACCATGTGATGCAACTTGATAACATAAATAACACCTACTGTAGCTTTTTGATCAAAACGCTCTCCTGTTTCGCCGTCAAACAAATATGTGTGACCGTTTAAAGGAATTACAGCATCATTACAATATTGCTCAATTTGTTTTGTAGTAGCACCATCAAAAATTGGCGTGGCAAATTTCAGTCCTAATTTCTTACCTGCCCAACCCAAAATTGTTTCATAGATTTGACCCAAGTTCATCCTTGAAGGTACCCCAAGTGGATTAAGAACGATATCAACAGGCGTACCATCTTCCATGAAAGGCATATCTTCCGCACGTACTATTTTAGCAACGATACCTTTGTTACCATGTCTACCCGCCATTTTATCACCAACCTTTAGTTTACGTTTAACAGCTAAGTAAACTTTGGCTAATTTCAAAACGCCCGCAGGCAATTCGTCACCAATTGATATATTAAATTTTTCTCTTTTATATCTACCTAATTCTTCGTTATACTTGATAGTATAATTGTGCAATAAAGTATTAATATAATTATCCGTTTCTGCTTCACCTGTCCAACCTAACGGATTAACATGAGCATAATCGATTGTAGATAAATTTTTCTGGTTGAACTTAGCTCCTTTTCCGATTAAAAGTTCACCAAAATTATTACTCACACCTTGAGACGCTTTGTCTTTAAGTAAGGTTTGGAGTTTTGCCAATAATTGTTCTTTTAATTCCTCCGCTGCTACATGGTGTTGCTTTTCAACCTTATCTAAAAGTGCTTTTTCTTTCACTTTAGAATTTTTGTCCTTTTTGGCGCGTTGAAATAATTTCTTATCTATAACAACGCCTTCTGTTCCATTAGGCGCTTTTAGCGAAGCATCCTTAGCATCCCCAGCTTTATCTCCAAAAATAGCACGCAATAATTTTTCTTCCGGTGTTGGATCACTTTCACCCTTTGGTGTTATTTTACCAATCAGTATATCACCTTCTTTAACAGTAGCTCCAATTCTAATAATACCATTTTCGTCTAAATCCTTAGTAGCTTCTTCACTTACATTCGGAATATCGGGTGTTAGTTCTTCCTCGCCTAATTTAGTATCACGAACTTCCAATTCGTATTCATCAATATGTACAGAGGTGAACCAATCTTCTCTTACTACTTTTTCGTTGATTACTATGGCATCTTCAAAGTTGTAACCCTTCCAAGGCATGAACACAACTTGCAGATTTCTACCTAGAGCCAATTCACCGTCTTTTGTTGCATAACCCTCTGTTAAAAAGTCACCCTTTTTAAGTTTTTGACCTTTTTTAACAGCCGGTACGAGATTGATACAAGTAGCTTGGTTGGTTTTAATAAATTTAGTGAGTTTGTAAACTTTCAAATCATTTTCAAAACTTACCAATCTATCTAAATCATTCCTATTGTATCTAACATGAACTTCATTAGCATCCACAAACTCTACAACACCTTCTCCTTCAGCGTGAATTTGAATACGTGCATCTCTTGCAGCTCTTCCTTCTAAACCTGTTCCTACAATTGGCGCTTCTGCTCTCAATAAAGGTACCGCTTGACGTTGCATGTTCGAACCCATCAACGCACGGTTAGCATCATCGTGTTCTAAAAATGGAATTAACGATGCACTCAAGCCAACGATTTGGTTAGGTGCAACATCCATATATTCGACTTCTTCTTTATCTAAAATAGGGAAATCGCCCGTTTGACGTGACACGATTTTATCTTCTATAAAAGTCCCATCGTCATTTAAAGGAGAATTACTCTGAGCAATCTTAGCTAAATCTTCTTTTTCAGCGCTTAAGTAGAATAGTTCTTTAGAATTCACTTTACCGCCTTCAACTTTTCTATAAGGCGTTTCAATGAAACCCATATCATTAATCGTGGCATGTACGCACAAAGTGGATATAAGTCCAATGTTAGGACCTTCCGGAGTTTCAATAGTACACAAACGTCCATAATGGCTATAGTGCACATCGCGAACCTCAAAACCAGCCCTTTCCCTACTTAAACCTCCTGGTCCTAGTGCAGAAATACGGCGTTTATGTGTGATCTCAGAAAGAGGGTTTGTTTGATCCAAGAACTGAGATAACTGTGAAGTACCAAAAAAAGAATTAATTACAGAAGAAAGAGTACGGGCGTTGATTAAATCAACTGGCGTGAATACTTCATTGTCACGAACATTCATTCTCTCTCTAATAGTTCTAGCCATTCTAGCCAAACCAACACCAAATTGTGCATACAATTGTTCGCCAACAGTTCTAACTCTACGATTGCTTAGATGATCGATATCATCTATTTCAGCTTTAGCATTAGTTAAGCGAACAAGGTATTTAATAATTTCAATGATATCTTGCTTGGTAAGTACTTTTTTTTTTTTTTTTAAATCAAGACCTAATTTACCATTGATTTTATAGCGTCCTACCTCTCCTAAATCGTATCTCTTATCGCTAAAAAATAATTTGTCTATAATACCGCGAGCAGTTTCATTGTCCGGAGCATCCGCACCACGTAATTGTCGATAAATATGTTGTACTGCCTCTAACTCACTGTTTGAAGTATCCTTATTCAAAGTATTGTAGATGATAGCATAATCTCCACCTACATCCTCTTTTTGAATAAACACACTCTTTACCTCCATTTCAACGATTGTGTCTATGGCTTCTTCGTCCAAAATAGAGTCTCTTTCCATCACAATCTCGTTGCGCTCAATACTTACTACCTCACCTGTATCTTCATCAACAAAATCCTCTACCCAAGTACGTAAAACACGTGCTGCTAACTTACGACCAATGTGTTTTTCTAATTCTGCTTTGTTGGTGGCAATTTCATCGGCCATTCCAAATAGCTCTAGAATATCTTTATCTGTTTCGAAACCTATTGCACGTAATAGTGTAGTTACTGGAAATTTCTTTTTTCTATCTATGTAAGCATACATGATATTATTGATATCGGTAGCAAACTCCATCCATGCACCTTTAAAAGGAATTACACGAGCAGAATAAATTTTGGTACCGTTTGGATGGGTTGATTGTCCAAAAAACACACCTGGAGAACGATGTAGTTGCGATACAACAACACGTTCAGCACCATTGATTACAAAAGTACCTCGTGGCGTCATGTAAGGGATGTTACCCAAAAACACATCCTGTACAATTGTCTGGAAGTCTACGTGCTCTTCATCATTACAACTCAAACGCAACTTAGCTTTCAGAGGAACAGCATAAGTTAGCCCTCGCTCCATACACTCATCAATAGAATAACGCGGCGGATCAATGAAATAATCTAAGAACTCTAATACAAAAATGTTTCTTGTATCAGTTATTGGAAAATTTTCTTTAAACACACGGAACAGTCCCTCTACATTACGTCTATCAGGAGTGGTTTCCAACTGAAAGAATTCACGAAATGACTGTAATTGAATGTCTAATAAGTCGGGGGTTTCAGCTAAAAATTTAGTTTTACCGAAATTAACCCTTGTGTTCAAAGTTGTTGTTGACATATTTTGCAAAACCGGTTTTAGTCAATAAATTCCAATCAATATAATTGGGGCTGATGAGAGAGGTGTATTCACCTAACATAACTAAATACCCCAAATTAAAGGAGTGCAAAGGTAATGAATATACCGATATTTAGAAAAAAAGTTTGAATTATTTTACACATTAGCAACTAAAGCCAAATATTACAATTCGAATATTGTTTTACTTCATCTTGATGCATAATAAAAAAATATAACTATATACTAGGCAATATTATTTGTTTACTATGGGTGTTAATTTAGGCAGAAGCGAAAATTGGTATAGCAAATGATTGGTTTAATTAGATTGGTCGAGTTGATGTAGGGGTTAGGGGTATAAAAAAAGCCTTCGTTATTTTTAACGAAGGCTATAATAAATATGGCAACTACCTACTCTCCCGGCGTAATGCGAGTACCATCGGCCATGGGG
>JAIXOS010000074.1 GCA_027486695.1 Chitinophagaceae bacterium
ATTGCTTACACGCTGTTATGAGCAGTTGGTGTCTCTAGAGTCAGTCCTTTCAAAAAAAATATTTAATACCTCCCCTTTATCATTAATTCTAATTGCGCTCAATCCCCAACCCAAAAAAGCTCCCGTGTCAAGGTTCCAGCTATTAATTTTTGAAAAAAAAACAGGATTAAAACACATTAAGGGTGTATGTCCATGAATCTGCATCTTGCCAATATTATCAGGTAATGAACGGTCTAGTAAAATATTCTCATATAAAAATGTCCTAACATGACCACATACTTTTTCAATTTCAATAGAGTTATTTCCACAAGTACTATTTTTAATTACCTGATTTCGATTAATGATTCTAAAAACTTCTTTGTTAATGCCTGCATGGCAAACTATAAAATTATTTGTTTCATAAATGAAGGATAATTTGTCTTTGAAGTGAAGATATTTATTGTCATTAATGCCATATTTTAAAAATCTTAGGCGAGTTTCTTTGAAATCATTTAAAAGATACTTTTCCTGTGAACTAGCAATACCTGTTATATATTTTGCATAATAAAAATCATGGTTACCTATTAATAACGTGGTATTTCCTTCATCGAAATATTGACTTAATAACTGAATAGTTTCTCCGGGAAATAGCCCGCGGTCAATATAGTCTCCAACACATATGAGATGATCTTTATCATGTTTGTTTTTAAGTAGTTTTATTAAAGTATGATAACATCCATGAATATCTCCGACAATAAAATAGTTCATATGATTTTTTTAAAAATTATTGGAAGAAGGTATTCTGAAGGCAAATGATCGAAGGATATTGAAAATTTTGAATCCTTACAAAAGGAAATTGTTGGTCCTACTTGATGTGTTTCACACTTTGTTTTGTTATCAATTTTAGTTGGTTTGATCCATGTTTTTAACAACGACCCTTTCCCAATTATAGTTTTCCAATATTCGGTGAAATTGGGTTCAATATCTTTATAAATCCATTCCATTGATAAAACCCATTCTTTAAAATATCCTGGAAACAATTTTGTGTCCTTTACAACCCAATTGGTGCCATAGTTTTCTTCAAAATCTCTGCAATCGCTTATCATTTTGTGGCTATCAGAAAGATTATATGCTATGTGGCACATGGTTAAATAATTGCAGTACAAAATTCCCTTTTCGCCTACTACTAGGTCCTCCATCAATGATATTTTGTCATTAACCTTACAACGAAGTTGATACCAATGTAAATCCTCCCAACCAAAAATGTAATAATTATCAAAAATATGTATCATAAATCTAAATTTTTAACACAACTATAAATCCATAAAGCATAGGAAACTTTAGCCATTATTTCTTTGAGTTGACTGTCATGGTACTTTTCTATGTTGGAATACAGTTTTGATAAACTTGATTCAGAAAATTCTCGGTTATTTGTAATCTCTAGAGTTATTTTAAATAACTCGGTTACTTCAAAATATGATTTTTTAATACCTTCAATTAAATCGCCAACATGATCAGCTTTGTAAGTATAATTAACTAATTCTAACGGTAAATAATTTTTAAAGTATTCTCTTGCCCATAATTTTTGACTATCAAAGCCCATGTTTAGTCTTTCTTTGAAAATTTTACTTGCTAAAGTTTTTGTGTATACAGGTAGGTATTGTAACTGTGATTTGTTAAAAATATTTTCATGAAACCAACGATTGTCCATCATCCAGTTATGCCATGATTCTGGCATAGTGTTACCAGTAAGACTCTCACAACATAGAGCATCACCAGACATGCCATTGAATAATATATCAACACCATTATCCTTACAATGCTTTGCAGTTACTAGTTTACTGTAATAATATAAAGACGTTGGGTTGGGTATTTGATGAGCAGGACAATTCAATAAATTTTGGAATGGTAAAATTTTTCGACTATCTATCAAAATAGTGTTTTGAACTTTGTTTTTATAAAGTGACTGTATATGTCTTTCTGTTCGGAATTCATATCTATCGCACGAAAATCCTATCAAAAAAGGTTCGATTCCATTTGTAATAAGCATACTGATTATGATGGATGAGTCGAGCCCGCCACTTAACTCTACACCAATTTTATACTTATTTAGTGGTCTTATAAATTTCTGTATTGTATCAAAAAGATTATAATTTGAATTGTATACTTCAAGTGATTGAGTACATTTAAATGAAATGCCATCATATTGCCATTTAGAACGCGGAGGCACTGGATATATATTTTTAAATACCGGTTTATAATAATCAGGACTTTGTATGTATCGCGCCGAGTTTATATAATGGTTTTCAAAACTTGATTTTGAAAGATCTTCTAAAGTAATTTTATCCCAAATATTTTCTAAAATAACATTTGAATCGGCATCAAAGTATAAGATTGCATTTGATTTATTGATAATTGATTGAGGCATTGCTAAAATGTTATTGCTAGGAGAGGTTTATACATTATCCATTCGCGATCTTGACGATCAGGCTGGATACCATTTTCAATTATCCAAGCATGCATTATTCCGGTTGGAAATTGTGCGCCAATAAATAAAGTGCCTTTTTTTTTAAAACTTTTTGAGGTTTTTGCAGCAAGTAAAGATCTTTGCAAGCAAA
>JAIXOS010000441.1 GCA_027486695.1 Chitinophagaceae bacterium
GGTACAAAGTTTGGCAGAAGTGCAAAAACATTCAAACGACTCTAAATTAATAGTGCCTAAAGGTTGGATTGCCTATAGTACCAACAATATTTTTGGAGGTTCTTCCAAATGGGCTTTACACATGCCTGGTAGTGCTTGGTTAAGTCAAAATTTTTGGGAACATTATGCTTTTAATGGCAATAAGCAGTTTTTAAAAAACATTGCCTTCCCTGTATTGAAAGAAGTGGTAGCTTTTTGGGAAACGCACCTTATTCAGGATTCATTAGGCCGATACATTACTCCTGATGGATGGTCACCGGAACACGGCCCCGGAAATATAGAAGGCGATAGAACGCCATTGCCTGGTGTTTCTTACGATCAACAAATTGTCTACGATTTATTTACAAACTTTATAGAGGCATCTGTAATATTAAAAGAAGATTCTACATATAGAAATAAAATAAGCCACATTCGTAACAATATGTTAGGACCTCAAATTGGAAAATGGGGCCAATTGCAGGAATGGATGAAAGATGTAGATGATCCGAAAGATCAACACCGACATTTTGGACATCTGTTTGCTGTGTATCCTGGTAGACAAATAAGTCCATTCATTGAATCAAAGTTTTCCAAAGCAGCTGAAGTGTCCCTTAAAGCAAGAGGTGATAACAGTGATGGATGGAGTGCTGCATGGAGAATAGCTGTATTTGCCCGTTTATTGAATAATCGTGACGCTTATTTGCATGTTACACATCTAATTAAAAAGTCTCTTTTCCCTAATTTGTTCGATCAATGGCCATATGCTAAAAATCCACCTTTTCAAATTGATGGGAATTTTGGTTACACTGCCGGTATTGCGGAAATGTTGTTACAAAGCCATCTCAATAAATCAGGAACATACCAATTGCAATTGCTTCCAGCTATTCCTGCTGCATGGAATATAGGAAGTATTTCTGGTTTAAAAGCAAGGGGCGGAGCCTCAGTTAGCTTGGCATGGAGTAATGGTTTCTTAGATAAAGCAGTTGTACATGCCAATAGTAATCCAGTAAATTATGTTTTACTTTACGAAGGTAAATCTGTTCAAGTGCGATTAAAACCTAACCAGCGTATAGTTGTAGATAAATTTTTAAACATAGTTAAAGAATGATTTTGCTAAGGTTTTTTGGATTGTTTGTTTGGATATTCTTTTGCTTACACACGAAAATGTGTTTTTGTCAAGAGGTAAGGGGCTATCCATATTTTTTTCAATTGCAAGATGTTTCCTTGCAAACAGGGGTATTCAAACAAGCACAATCCATCAATACCAATACGTTACTACAATACAACACCGATAGATTGCTTGCGCCTTACTTAAAGGAAGCCGGTTTAACTCCAAAGGCGCAAAGTTATCCCAATTGGATAGGCCTAGATGGGCATATTGCAGGGCACTATCTTTCGGCTTTGGCTGCCAATTATGCTGCAACAGGTAATCAAGAATGCAAAAAAAGATTGCTATATATGCTGACTGAGCTGCGCAATTGTCAGCTGAAACATCAAAATGGCTATGTGGGTGGAGTGCCCAACAGTAACAACATTTGGCAGGCCTTACAAAAGGGCAACATGGCTCCTTTAAAACAAGCATGGGTGCCTTGGTACAATTTGCATAAAATGTATGCAGGCCTACGCGATGCTTATACCATATCTAACATCCCTATGGCCAAAGAAATGTTTTTGGATTTTTGCAATTGGGGTTTTATGGTTACAGAGGGTTTGTTCGACTCCCAAATGGAGCAAATGCTGCAAACAGAACATGGTGGTATGAATGAAGTGTTTGCCTATGCCTATGAACTTACGCACGAAACCAAGTATTTACAAATAGCCAAACGGTTTTCGCACAAAGCCTTGTTGCAACCCTTAATGGCCGGGAAAGATGTTCTCGATAATTTACATGCCAATACACAGATACCCAAAGTGATTGGGTTTGCCAAAATTGCTGCGCTTACGGGCGACACCAATTATTACCGAGCTGCTAGTTTTTTTTGGCAAATAGTTGTTCAAAAAAGAAGCATTGCTATCGGTGGTAATAGTACCAAGGAATTTTTTCCGGCAGTTACGGCCTCCAAAAAATACATAGAAGAGCGCGAAGGCCCCGAGTCGTGTAATACATACAATATGCTCAAATTAACCAAAGCGTTGTTTGCATTACATCCTTTAGCTACGTACGCCGATTTTTACGAACGGGCTTTGTATAACCATATTCTTTCTACACAACATCCGCAACATGGTGGCTATGTATATTTTACTCCAGCACGGCCACAACATTACCGTGTTTATTCGGCACCTAATCAGGCTATGTGGTGCTGTGTAGGTAGCGGCATGGAAAACCATACCAAATATGGTGAATTTATTTATGCCCACCAGCGAGATTCGTTGTATGTCAATCTTTTTGTTCCCTCATCTCTTCATTGGAAAGAAAGAAGTGTGCATGTGCTTCAGCAAACCAAATTTCCATTTCAAGAATCTTCGCAACTAACCATTCAAACCCCTAAGCCAAACAAATTTACGCTCCTGATTCGCTATCCATATTGGGTTGCACCCGGAAAGCTGCAAGTGCTTTGTAATGGCAAACCTTTTAAAACAAATGCGTTGCCATCAACCTATATTTCCCTCTCTCGCATTTGGCATAATGGCGATGTGGTAACACTTCGGTTACCTATGTCTACCCGTTTAGAATCTTTACCGCAGGCTCCGGAATATGTTGTTATTATGCATGGGCCAATTGTTCTAGGCGCTAAAACGAGCACGCAGCAGTTAGACGGACTCGTTGCAAACGACGGTAGGTGGGCGCATATTCCACATGGTCGTTTAATGCCTTTAAAACAAGCACCCATATTACTAAAGGATCATAATACTATTGCAAGCAAACTCATCCCAATACCCAATGAGCCGTTGCATTTTAAAACCCAGCAATTGTGTTACAATAATGCATTTAGCAACCTCGAATTACAACCTTTTTTTCAAATCCACGATGCTAGATACATGATGTATTGGTTAA
>JAIXOS010000349.1 GCA_027486695.1 Chitinophagaceae bacterium
ACGGGCGACAGCCAAGCGTGACAAAACTCAATGCCCCACCATCGCCAAGCCTTGTTCGTTGGGCGTAAGCTTATTTGACCACTCTAATTTTGGAAGAAACAAACAGAAAGTTTATAAAAAATAAAACCCGATAGTTTGAATAAATTCAGGGACTATCGGGAATAAGATTGAACAAAAGTAACTTCTTGACATTAAATTTGCAAATAAATTTTTTGTATGAAGTTTGGAGAGTTTGAAAACATAATGTCTGTTGCTAGAATGAGTCGTTATTTATCTGCTTGTAATAATGACACAAAAAAAGCAATGACGCTTTACAGACTTAACTTACGACTTTCACAAGAATTATTTACAGTTATAAGTTGCTTTGAAATTGCTTTAAGAAATTCAGTTGACAAACATTGTAAAAATAGTATTGGGAATGACTGGCTACAAAATGGAATTTTAGCTGGTGGTATTTTCAACAACAATCATTGCAGACTAACAGCAAATAACATTAGTGATGCTATTTCTAAACTTGGAAGAAACTATTCTCATAACAAATTAGTTGCTGAACTTGGATTTGGCTTTTGGCGATACATTTTTGCACAAAATCAGTATACTGCAACTGGACGAACTTTATTGAGAGTATTTCCTGCAAAACCAACAAGTACGGCTTCGACACAATACAATCAAACTTTTGTATTTAATCAATTAGCTCAAATAAACAATTTAAGAAACAGAATTGCACATCACGAACCAATTTGTTTTTTACAAAATCAAAATGTTAAAGATACAACTTATGTGAGACGACATTATGGCTTGATTAAACAACTTTTTCAATGGATGAGTATTGATGAATCAGCATTACTATATGGACTTGATCACATTAACGAAGTTTGCAACAAAATTGATTTATTGTGACGAAGCAAGCCAACGCCCAACACGAGGTTTGGCAATAGTGGGGGGCGACAAAACTCGTATTGCAACTTTGGGAACTTTATTTTACTTCGGTTCCAGCTCGACAGAACTCAACCGAACAGCAGGAATTTAAACCCAACTTTATATCTTTATTCAACGACAGACGGCCAAGCGTGACGCAACTCAAAGCCCCACCATCGCCAAGCCTTGTTCGTTGGCAGTAATGCAAAAAGACCACAACCATATATGAAAAGTACAATATTAATAATTACAGCATACATATTATTTTTTTCGACCTCTTACGGACAGACAAAAAAAGATTTGAACATTAACTTTATGCTTCGTGGACACATTTATGCCAAATCAAGCATAGAAGATACTCTTGCAGCTGGCGGTTTTGGTGGTTCCAACAATTTGCCCAAAAAAATGAATGATAGTTTGAGCTTTCTAGACAAAGGCTTATTTCTTAAAATTGACACCACAGAAATAACAACAATCAATAAAAAACGGAACTATAAACTAATTGGTTAATTGAGTTTTGCTAATTAAATTTATGCAAAACTTAATTATGAAAATAAAGCAAGAAAAAATCTACAGTTTGCTAAACACACCGATTATTATAGCTATTATAAATTTTAAATCTTTGATAGATATAATTAACGGTTTTTTTAAAACAATAAATACAGGAAAAATTATGATACAAATAAATTGGTTTGATTTTTTTATACAAATTTTTGTTTCTATTCTACTTTGGATATTTATACGTAAATATTTTAAGTTAAAAGATGATACAGAACTATATTTTTATGTTTTTAAAACGATTTTAGATGCTAAGACAAAAAGACTCTTTGTAAAAGACTACTCAAACGTAAATTTTTACCCTAAGCCTAATGAGCCAGTTGAAAAGTATTTAGAAAGACATCCTGAATATGGGTTGTATTATAACAATTTGCTTGAAGAAAAAGAAATAGTAAAAAATCAATTAATGATTGTTCTAAAAGAGAAAAAAATTAGTGAATTAGATGAAATTTTAGAATTGATGTATCCTGAACTAATTAACTATAAACGATGAATTTAATAGAGATAAGCAATAAATTTCCAAACGAACTTTCTTGCATTGAGTATGCAGAAAATTTAAGGTTTGGCAAAAAGCCAAAATGTGCATATTGTGGCAGTAAGCTATTAAGCAATAGGCGAATTGATTTTAGGCATAAATGTTTGTCATGTAATAAAAGTACTTCTGTAACCGTAAATACGCATTTACACAATACTCGTATACCTTTAAAAACATGGTTTTATGCTGTATCAGTAATAACCGATGCTAAAAAAGGAATGTCAGCATTGCAACTACAAAGGAATATTAGCGTAAGTTATCCAACAGCCTTTTCAATGTTTCATAAATTGCGAGAGATAATGTTGACACAAAACAAAAAGATTGATGATTTAGAAGGAGTTGTTGAAATGGATGAAACCTATATTGGCGGTAAACCTAGAAAATTCAACAATCCTTGTTTTGAGCCAAAAAAGCGTGAAGATTTGGACAAACAAATAAAGTACTACAAAAAAGAAGGCTTTGATTTTACTCCAAAACAAAGCAGCAAGGCTAAGTGTAAGGATGATGCAAAACGAGGTCGAGGAACGGACAATATACCCGTAGTTGGCATAGTTGAAAGGGATGGTAATGTAGTTGCCGAAGTAATGAAAACATTATCATACGAAAACCTAAAAAAGATGGTAAAAAAATACGTTGATGAAGATGATAGCGTATTAATTACCGATAATTACAGAGGCTATAACTCAATGAAAAAAATCATTAATCACATAAAGATTGACCACAAAGAAATGTATAGTTATCGTGGTTTAAATAGCAATTCTATTGAGAGTTTTTGGGCAATAATTGAAAGGGGTATCATGGGGCAGTATCATAGTGTTAGTCCAAGATTATTGCCTAATTATGTTGCTGAATTTGTTTACCGATATAATAATCGAAAGGATACAGCATTCATGTTTAGTGACTTGCTAAAATGCCTTTTAAAAACAGTATAACCAATTACTTTATAATTCCGTTTATCTTTCGTCGGACTCAGAAAGTAAGAAAATATATAACTTACTTAAAGAAAGCTTAAACCCCAAGTTTCAATTTATTGACCTTAACATTCCATTTAGTCAAACTTTTGGAGTGTTTGACTTTTAGACTTAAACAAAGAGAAGCACAAACGCCCAACAAGAGGTTTGGCAATAGTGGGGG
>JAIXOS010000092.1 GCA_027486695.1 Chitinophagaceae bacterium
AGGAAATAGTGGCGGCGCATTGATTAATACCAATGGCGAACTCATAGGCATCAACTCGGCAATAGCTTCTCCTACAGGATCATATGCAGGTTATTCTTATGCAATACCTGTAAATATTGTAAAAAAAGTAGTCAACGATATTGTTAAGTTCGGCACTGTACAAAGGGCATTTATTGGTATCAGTTATGCCAATGAAAACATCACCGACGAGCAACGAAAAGAATTGGGTATTAAGGAAGGCGAAGGTGTGTATGTAACAGATGTTCCCGAAGGTGGTGCAGCTAAAATTGCTGGCATCAAAAAAGGCGATATTGTTACCAAAGTAAATGGTGTAAATGTAACATCGGGTCCAGAGTTGCAAGAACAAGTAGCAAAATACAAACCGGGAGATAAAATTACACTTACTTACAAACGCGATGGCAAAGAAAGTATCGCCAATTTAACCCTCAAAAACAAAGTAGGCAATACCGATTTGGTAAAAAATGGAAGTTTGATAGAAAAATTGGGTGCCGAATTAGAAAACATAGATAAGAAGGTGGCCGTAGCAAACGAAATTGCCGGAGGTGTAGTAGTGAAAAAAATTAAAAAAGAAGGCTTGTTGGCAAATAGTAAAATGCAAGATGGTTTTGTAATTACTAGCGTTAACGACAGAGAAATTAAAAATCTGGATGAATTGAAAGCAGCACTCGCAAGTGCTAAAGGAAGCACAGTACGTTTGGGCGGTATTTATCCCGGATACGAAGGTAGTTATGCCTATCCGCTGAACCTTTCGGAGGAATAAACAATCATAAATCAACCATTTACTAAGGCCGATGCAGGGTTGCATCGGCCTTAGTTGTACCATACTTCACCCTAGAGAGGTCTCCGAATGCTTTTTTGCCCAAAAGAGTTGCTGCTGATGAACGGTGCCAACGCCACTACCGCTACATACTTAGTAACGGCCTATGGCTCACCACCCAAATAAAAAGGCTACGCAGTGGCCTCAATATAGCTTTGGATCAATTGGCTATCTACTTTTCAACGGCTAACAATTACAGTAAGTTATGATAAGAAAAAAATGGTTTTTAACCCCTAATTTTGTATTTAAGTACTGTGTTTTTTATTTTTCCGTACTATTTTAGGGCATTCTATGCGCATACCACAATATTTTACACCGAAAGCAGTTGTAATACTAGCTAAACTACCAGCACATGATTTATTGTAGATACATAATACATCATTGGATTCGTGTATTAGCCATTTGCTTATGGATGGCATTGGGCGGCTGTAGTAAAATTGCCCCGAGTACCGATACTACTAATAACTCCACTAACAACGGAAGCACTGGCCCGAGTATTGTTACAAGTAACCCCGGCAAACCTTCGGCCACACCATCACCAATTGTAACAACCCCAACAACACCCACTACTCCCACAACGCCAACTACACCAACTACCCCTGCCATTAGTAATATTACTATTAATCATACAGCCACATCGGCATGTCCTCCCAATTACGAAAAGATAACGTTTTCTTGTTCCGCTACAAACATGCCAACAGATGCGCGTTTTGAATGGTACTTTGGAGACGGCAAAAATGACACATTACCCAACCCCATTAAAACATACACCTATCCAGGCACCTACGACGTTTTGGTTAAAATAAAATCGAAAGGGACCTATGTGGGTACGGCCACTAAAAAAGTAACTGCTTTTGGCGAAACTTTTGCACCTCTGCCCTCTGTAGATTTCACATTTATATATCCCAATAGCCCTAAAAATGGCATTTTTAAATATTCGTTTTATGCCAATACACAAAATACAGCCACTAGTTGGGAATGGGCATTTGGCGATGATAGCACCGGCACGGGTGAGTTTATTGAACACGGCTATGTACAAGCCAATCAGCAGTTAAACTACAATGTGACTTTAAAAGCATACAATCGATATGGCTGTTGGGCCACCAAAACAAAACTTGTACAAGTACCCGGTAAATAAACACTTAATGCAATTACTCATGAAAACATATCGCATTCTGATATTTTTGCTTTTAGTGTGCATTAGCACCTACCATGTTGCTTGTACCAAAATTGCACCTATTACTCCAACCGATACTACCACTACAACAATTGATACCACTGCTACCTTAGTAAAGCCTACCGTAAAATTTTTCAACGTAATGGATTATGGAAACATTGCTGTTACTTTTAATAAAGTAAACTTGGGCGAAGTAGCATTGTATTATCCTTATCCGGCCAACAGTTACACCAACGGAATTATTGGCACTAATAATATAGTTGTAAAGTTTGGTGGCGAAACCAAAATAGATGTAAACGTAGATTTATTGGCTAATAAAAGTTACTCAATATTCGTATACCGTGTAGGCTACGATTGGAAATTATCTGTAGTAACAGACGACCTTACATTGCCCGGAACAGGCAAGGCCAAGGTGCGTGTGTTGGATTTTAGAACACAAGCGTATTTCGACTATGTAAAAGTAAAATTCAGTTCATTAGGAAGCGTAGATACATTACGTTACAATAACCGCAATTTTTTAGACCATGCTTCGTACGACACCTATACTAAATTCAACACCCTTCCATCAGGCTCGTACAACATGGTTATTTTTAACGACACCGCCAATTTAGCCAACCGAACGAGCCTACAACTGTCGAGCAACAAAATATACTCCATGATTATGGTAACAAAGGCAAGCTTAGAATCGAAGGATGCGATTTACCAAATAAACATTGATTGGAAGGTGAACAAGTAAGCCTATTGACATGTTTTTCATCTGTTGCTTTTTTTATAGCATAGCACTTCAATTAGGCAAACAACCCTTTTGCTATGTCGTGATTAACTCGTTATTTTGCACCACAAAAATAAATTGATTTATTAATATGGAACTATCTTCCCTACTCAATCGTTTTGCTGAGCCAGAAACTTTGAAAATGGCAAAATTAGGTCGTGAGCTACGAGCCCAAGGTATTGATGTAATTGACCTTAGCTTAGGTGAGCCCGATTTTGACACGCCTCAACACATTAAAGACGCGGCAATTAAAGCCATTAATGACAATTTTAGTCACTATACACCTGTATCGGGTTATGCCGACTTGAGAGAAGCGGTTTGTACTAAATTAAAACGCGACAACAACTTAGACTATAAACCAGAGAATATTGTTACCTCTACCGGTGCTAAACAAAGCTTGGCCAATGCGATTCTTGCTTTGGTAGACGATGGTGACGAAGTAATTATTCCTACTCCTTATTGGGTTACTTATAGCGAATTAGTAAAAATTGCGCGTGGTAAAGTAGTAGAAATTAGAAGTTCTGTAGCTAATGGTTTTAAAATCACCCCAGCTGAATTAGAAGCAGCTATTACTCCCAAAACCAAGGTATTCATGTTTTCTTCTCCTTGTAACCCTTCAGGTGCGGTATACAGCAAAGAAGAACTAGCTGGTTTAGCTGAAGTATTTAGAAAATATCCCAATATCATCATCTTGTCCGACGAAATTTATGAATACATCAATTTCACAGGAGCTCATGAAAGCATTGCACAATTCAGCGATTTAAAAGAGCGCATTGTGATTATCAATGGCTTAAGTAAAGGTTTCGCAATGACCGGTTGGCGCTTAGGCTACATTGCTGCCAATGTAGATATAGCTAAAGCATGTGAAAAATTACAAGGACAATTTACAAGCGGTACTTGTTCCATTACCCAAAAAGCCGGCGTTGTTGCCTTAACAACCGATTTAACGCCTACTTTTGAAATGGCTGAGGAATTTACCCGTCGCCGCGCACGTACGTTGGAATTGGTAAAAGAAATTCCCGGATTTACTTGCTTTGAACCTCAAGGTGCGTTCTATATATTTCCTGATGTTAGCTACTATTATGGTAAATCAGATGGTACCAATACCATTACTAATTCTGCCGATTTTAGTATGTTTATTTTAAACACTGCACACGTATCGAGTGTAATGGGTGATGCTTTTGGCGAACCAAATTGCGTGCGTTTCAGTTTTGCCAATAGCATGACAAACATTGAGCGCGCTTGGGCTAGAATTGCCGAAGCTTTGAGCAAATTGAAATAAACGAATTACGTTTATCTACGCTTTTAAAATATCAAAAACGCAAAATATGAAAGTAACAACACTACTTTAGTATTTTGCGTTTTTTGTTGCATAAATTTATGAATACAGACCCACACACCGACGCAAATAAGGTTGACACCCCATTGTTTTCACAAGAAAAGGAAATAATGTTCATCAATCGTTTACAAAAAGTGTATAAACACAGAAGTAAATTAGCTCGGCGTCAACAAATTGGTTGCTACCGAGTGTACGACCACGATTTGCCAGAATTTCCATTTTGTATTGAACTTTACGAAAACAGGGCTTATGTAGCGGAGTACGTGCGCAAGCATGGCATGAGTGAAGAACAACATGAAGCATGGTTAGAACATTGTATTGCCATTATTGGTAACATTATTGGCATAGATAATGAAAATATTTATATCAAACAGCGCAAACGTAAGGCGAACAGATATGATCAATACCAAAAAACGGACGAACAAAAGGTGTTTTTTGAAGTAAAAGAAAATGGTTTGTGCTTTTTGGTAAACCTAACCGATTATTTAGACACCGGATTGTTTTTAGATCATCGAATTACACGCACGATTGTACAAAAAATGGCTACTGATAAGCGTGTACTCAATCTATTTGCCTATACTGGTTCATTTAGCGTATATGCAGCAGCCGGTAAAGCAGCCAGTGTTACCACCGTTGATTTATCAAAAACCTACTTACAATGGGCGGAGCAGAACTTTGCCGCAAACGCTTTTTCGGCGAATGATGGGCAGCAGTACCAATTTATTCATGCCGATGTAAAACAATACCTAAAAACACTTTTACCTAACAGTTTCGACCTTGTGATTATAGATCCGCCGACCTTCAGTAACAGCAAACGAATGAAAGACATCCTTGATATTCAACGAGACCATGTAGAAATGCTAAACGATGTATTAGCGGCCACTACTGCTGGCGGGGCCATTTATTTTAGTACCAACTATACAAAATTTGTACTTGAAAGCGATGCTATTCAGGCGTCTAGTATCAAAGACATCACCAAAGCAACTACTCCATTCGACTTTGAAGGCAGATTAAAGAGATGGTGTTACCTGATTACAAAATAGGAAAAGGGTTGGAAATAGAGAAGAATGACTGATGCACCAATAACAGTCTCTTTAGACGCACTAACAAGCGATATCAAGCAAAAAACAATAAGAATATAGTACAAGAGATATAGAAAGGGCTTTTATAAAAATAGCCTCGAAGCAAAAACTTCGAGGCTATTTTTATGAAAGACTACCATTTATCTACTTCTTCCGAGGTGGAAGCAACAATTGGAGTTGTAGTTGATGCTTCTACAGAAGGGCTCTCAATAATTGGTGCCGCAACTGTTCTTGGTGCAGTTTCTGCCACATATTCGCCTTCCTCTCCTTCTGCATACTCATGATTAAAAGCGTCGAAATCAAAATCGGGCATTAAATCTGTTTTCACAAAGTCTACCGCTTCGCCAAGTGCCTTGATAAACTTATTGAAATCTTCCTTGTATAAAAAGATTTTATGGCGGTCGTAGCCATCGCTATCGAATCTTTTCCGGCTTTCTGTAATTGTGAGGTAATAATCGCTGCCACGCGTTTCTCTTACATCAAAAAAGTAAGTTCTTCTTTTACCTGCTCTAATACGTTTACTGTAAACGCTATCCTGTTTGTTGTCTTTTTGATCGTAAGCCACTGTAAAAAGTTTGTTTGATTTACTACTATTTTTTTACGCTGTACAAATATAGGGGTGTTTACGATTTATCAAAATGCATAGGCACTCGATTAATATACACAGCATGGGAATAACTATTTACTTCATGTATGCAAAAAAGTATCCGTTAGCTAATTATAGGTACTAACATCTTCGGTGCGCTGCGTACGGTACAATTGGGCATAATACCCATTTTTTTCCATCAATACTTCGTGATTCCCTTCCTCTATTATAGCACCTTCGTGCAATACAATAATATGGTCAAAAACAAAAGATGTAAATATTCTATGGGTAATCATAATAGCCGTTTTTTCATGCAAATACTGATTAAAATTATCGGCAATTACTTTCTCCGTATTGGCATCTACTGCACTCAAACAATCATCAAAAATTACTAGTTGGGGTTCTTTAATCAATGTTCGAGCAATGGCAATCCGCTGTTTTTGTCCGCCACTCAAGGTTACACCGCGCTCACCTACTACCGTTTCGTAGCCTTGCGCAAATTTGCCAATCTCCTGATCTATATGGGCAAATTTAGCAGCTTTGGTTACCTGTGCATGCGTTGGCTTTTGTTCCAATCCAAAACCAATATTGTTGGCAATAGTATCGCTAAATAAAAAAACATCTTGTGGCACATAGCTAATTTGGTTTCGCAACCACTTGACACTTAAATTTTGAATTGGCTGATTATGAATTGTAATACTACCTGAACTAACATCGTAAAAACGAAGTAACAATTGTGCAAGTGTGGTTTTGCCACTACCCGTTTTCCCTAATACGAGTACTTTACTGCCTTTTTTGATGTGTAACGACAAATTTTTGATAGCCGTAATGCCCGTATGGGCGTAAGTGAAAGAAACATTGTTAAAAACGATATCGCTAATAGGAACTTCTAAAGGTTGGTTATTTGTTTGTATTGCCGATTGGGCATTTAAAAACTCATTTAACCGCTTTTGAGACGCAGCGGCTCGCTGAATCATTCCTGCTGTCCAACCAATAGCGCTCACCGGAAAAGTAAGTAAGTTTACATAAATGACAAATTCGGTAATGGTACCTGCTGTAACATCGTTATTGCCCTGCATTACATACCAACTACCAATACCAATAGTAAATAAAGTACTTAAACCAATTAATAAAGCAATAGCGGGAAAATAAATAGCTTCTACCTTGGCCATTTGCACCGCATTGGAACAATACAAATGGCTGTTGCTACTAAAAAAACGCATCATTGCCGACTCCTGTACAAAGGACTTTATCACCCGAATGCCGGAGTAAGTTTCTTGTGCGGTAGTAGTTAAATCGCTTAAAAGCGACTGAATTTTCTCGCTTTTTTGGTGAATGATGGTATTTACCTTAAATATGGTAACAGCAAGTATTGGCAATGGAGCCAAAACATACAAGGTGAGTTCCCAACTTTCTTTCACCATAAAAAAAATGCTAAAACATATGGTAGCCGTTAGGTTAATAACATACATGATAGCAGGCCCGGTATACATACGCACTTTGGAAACATCTTCTGAAATACGGTTCATTAAATCGCCCGTACTGTGTGTTTTGTAAAAAGTGGCATCTAGCCGTTGGTAATGACCATACACTTCATTTTTTTGATCATACTCAATATGCCGGCTCATTACAATGATGGTTTGACGCATCAAAAACATAAAAAAACCACCAAGTAAGGCTAATAATAATAACAATAGCCCGCAAAGAATAGTGATATTGGCAAAGCTGATGTGATAGTCGTCAATCAGTTGAATTAAATAACGAACACATACATCGTAATGGTCGCTACTTTTGGGCAATGGTAAGGGTTGGTGTTGTTGCTGTAGCAATAAACGCGCTACTTTATCTACCACATAACCCGACACTTGCGGAGCTAAAATGCGAAAATAGTTGGATAATAGAATAAATAAGATACCTAATGCAAACAAGCGTTTATACTTGATAAAATACTTGTTTAACGATGCTAAGTGTTTCAAAATCCGATGCTGTTTGGTGTAAAAATAAGGCTTATTTGCTCGTAGCAATCTACATTACCATACTACGCAACGGCCATTTATTTACCCACCATAAAAACAGCATTACAAAAAAGCAGTTTACCATTTTCCCAAAACGATCTAAACAATACATTGTCATTTAAATACACCACATTACCTGCGCCAATTTCTTGCACACCCATCAACAAACCATCTTTCAATTTTGGTTTGAGCGTATTGCCACTAAATCCTGTTACATAGCCATCTTTTTTCAATACCCCAACATTCCATCCGTCTTTCAAAAACTCATACATATTTGGGTCTTGCTTAAGTGTATAATAATAATCGGGGTAGCCAAATGCTAGCGGATGCGTATTATCTAATTGCAACTTATACACAGCACCGGGAATATTATTGGTTACAAATTCTTTTTCTCTATCTGCATATTTTTTAAGTGCATTGTATTCATCTTTTCGAGATGCTTCATCCGCCTTATCTTCTTTTAATTTCATACCCCAATCGGCGTTAGACAAAACATTGATGGCATTTTGCATAGCCACAACTTTTCCCCCACTTTTTACAAACTCCTTCAATTTATCTGCAAATCCTTTATCGGAAGCAGCATTGTATCTGCCATCGGGCATAATCAATACCTGATAATCTTTTAAAGAAACCCTAGACCAATCTGTTACATTGAACAAGGTAATTGGATATTGCAGCGTTTCTTCGAAAAAATGCCAAATTTCTCCTGCATCTAAGCTAGATACTTGTTCCCCGGTAAACATAGCTACTTTTGGCATTCCCACTAGTTTAACATCGGGACTTCCAAAATCGGCTCCGCTATCCATCATACCACTTGTAACGGGGAATATTTCAGCTGATATGTTTTGTAAAGCAGCTTGCACTACTTGCGACACATTAGCCACATTGCCTTTCAATAACACAATCAAAGTACCCGGATCAAACATTTGCTTGTTGTGTACAAATGGTTTTTCGGCAAAGCGTACTTTAACACCCTGATTTAACAATTGTACTAGTATGCGTGCACTATTGAGGGAATTGTACTTAATCAAATAACCATAGTTTGTTTCAGGAACATTACTAATGACACTTTGACCCACTTCAGCGGCTTTGATTGGCAAGACCTCTTTAACGGCATAGGCCGAAACTCCATGTGCATAGGGCATACTCCATGCCGTAATATCGTAGGTAATGCTATCGTTTAAACTGCTACTTGGCTCCAATAACACACTTGCTAAACTTGATTTCGGCTGCATTAGGCTAACCGCAAGATGGTATTGTTGCAATACTGCATTTTCTTCTTTTCTCGTTTGGTAGTTTAACCCTTTGAAAGTATTATTTATGAGACTGCCATATTCAATCCCGTTGCTTTGGAGCAACTTTGCTACAGATTGTAATTTTTGAAGATTATTGCTTGTTAATACATATGTTTTGTAGGTGAAATTTTTTCCGCTCCTATTATTATCAAAAAACAACTTGTATTCATTAATAAGTGAAGTAGCATGGTTGCTTACAGTGGCTATTGTAGACAATCCCGTGGCAGTGTGGTGGGTAATTCTATCGGTTAAAGTAAGTGTATCTCCCTCGTTGGTTAATACGCCTAATCCGGCCCTGATGCCCCCTTGTTCATAAGTCATGCCAATAGCACCATTGTACGTAGGATAGGTATCGCCATAGGAAGGATAAAATAAATCGAACCGTTCTTTTGTAAAAAACAACCATCCGTTTTTGTCAAATTCTGCGGCATTGTTTTTACCAATAAGCGCTTGAAATGTTTTTTGCCAAGGCGTTATTACTTGGTGTAAAGGTTCGGCAGCAGGTGCAAAATAGTACGGCTCATTAAACCCTTGTTCGTGGTAATCTACATGTACTTGCGGCATCCATTGATTGTATTTTTTAATTCTATGGCGCGTTTCAATTTGGGATTGCCAAGCCCAATCTCTATTCAAATCAAAATTGTAGTGATTACTTCGTCCTTGTGGCCAAGGCTCCATATGTTCCCTTGCTTGTGCTGATACATTATTGGGTTTTGCCACTACACTATTGTACCAATTTACATATCTATCTCTCCCGTCCGGATTTAAACAAGGATCAAGGATTATCACGGTATTTTTAAGCCATTCTTTTGTTTTATTATTGGCAGGATTTACCAATTCGTATAAAGTTTGCATAGCAGCTTCGCTACTTGCCGGTTCGTTGCCATGCACATTGTAACTCAACCATACAATTGCCGGAGCGTTGTTAACAACCGGCATCATTTTATCTTTAGCAAGTCCGGCTAAGCGCAAATTATTCATTCGAATACTTTCCAAACGTTGCATATTTTCGGAGCTACTAATATAACAAAGCAATAAGGGACGGCCTTCGTAGGTTTCACCATATGTTTCGTATTGCACCATTTGAGGGGCTGCTGTGGCAATTGCTTTACAATACTCCACAATAGCATGGTGGCGAGTAAATTTTGTGCCAAGAGGATAGCCTAAAAACTTGTCGGGCGTGGGTATATTTTGACCTTCTACCATCAAATGCAACAACAATGCGAACACTAGCCAGCCACTTTTTTTCATAGTATTTTTTTTTATAACCTTAAATATAAGCACTATTTACGCTTATCCAAAGTTTCAATTGAAAGAAAATCGAAAATCGGTCAAAAAAAAGAGCCAAGCATCAATTTTTGGCTCTTTAGGCCGCCGCCAAACTTACTTTGCAGCTCTACAGGCTTGCTTCCAAAAAGCAAAGAAACTACCAAAATTACCCGACAAGTGCGGATATAGCCAATCGCGCGCTTCTTGTGTACCGCAATAATGCTTGTTAGTTGGATGTTCTTTGTACCAAATAGTCGATTGGCATCCTCCTTTAGCAACATAGGCTTGTTGTAAATCGTTGAAACTACCTACAAACAATTGTATTCCGTTGATATTTTGGGTAGCTAAATTGATAATAAACGTCAGTACTTTGTTGCTCACGGGAAAATGTTGAAAGTGTTGTGTTTCCAATAGCAATACCCGGTTGACTTTCCTTTCGGCGTGCCAATACGGATCCAAATTATAGCTATTGTATACCAATAACGGACAGCTACCATCTAACTGTAAAGAG